>CAYHRZ010000657.1:0-2864 GCA_964359125.1 uncultured Klebsiella sp.
CATCCTGAACCTCTTGATGCGCCTGAGCCGTCGTTAGGCGCGACTTGACGCCCCCCGGCATCGTCGGCCGCGCGGCCGAGACGGAGTCCCTGCTCGCCTGCGTCGCGGCGGGACGGCACGTGTTGTTGGAAGGCCCGGTGGGCGTGGGCAAGACGGCGCTGGCGCGGGCGGTGTGTGCCGCGCTGGGGCGACCCATGTCGCGGGTCGACGGCGACGGCCGCTACACGGAGAGCAAGCTGGTGGGGCTATTCGACCCGCCCGCGGTGCTGGCCCGTGGCTACCAGCCGGAGCACTTCGTCCCCGGCCCGCTGGTCACCGCGATGCGCGCCGGCGGCGTGCTCTTCGTGAACGAGCTGAACCGCATGCCGGAGGGGGTGCAGAACGTGCTGTTGCCCGCGCTCGACGAGGGACGAATCGTCGTGCCCCACCTGGGCGACGTGCTCGCGGCGCCGGGCTTCGCCCTGGTCGCTACCCAGAACCCCGCTGAGTTCGTGGCCACGGCGGCGCTCTCCGAGGCCCTGCTGGACCGGTTCGAGTTGGTCCGGCTGGAGTACCAGTCGGAGGCGGAGGAGCAGCACATCGTCGCCCAGGACTGCCGGTGCGCGCCCACCCCGGCGATGATCGCCGAGGCGGTAGGCCTCGTGCGGGCTACCCGCGTAGACCCCCGGTTTCGACGCGGTGCCTCGGTGCGGGCCGCCATCGCCATCGCCGACATCGCCGCCCAACTCGGGGGCGACGTGAGGCGGGCGGCCGCGCTGGCCCTGCCCACGCGGGTGGAGCTGGTGGACCCTGGTGCCACGCCCCTCCCGGGGGTACTGGACGACCTCGCAAAAAAAGCCCAGGTCGCCCCCCGGTCCTGAGCCCGGGCCGAGCGGCGACGGACCCCACCGCAGCGCCCCCAGGACCGGCAACCCCGGGGTCGACCAACGTGCCCAGCCCGCCCGCGGGGTGGGACGCGGCGGTGGCCTGGCGACGGATCGCGAGCCAGCTGTCGCCGGCGGTCAGGCAGGCGGTGCGTGACTCGGCCGTCGACGCCGTGGTGGCGCGAGCCCGCGACCTCTTGCGCCACGCGGCGAGGCCGATGCGAAAGGAGCAGGGGGCCTGGCCCGGCGACGGCGACCTGGACCTGGACGAGACCCTCGAGCGCCCGCGCCCGTGGACCGCGGGCGACGTCGTCGTCACCCGGCGCGTGCCCCGCGACGCCGACGTGGTGGTGGTGCTCGACATGTCGCTGTCGATGACCGGCGAGAAGATCGCGCTAGTGGCGGTGGCGACGGCGATCCTCAGCCTGCGGCTGGAGGCGGTGGCGGTCGTGGCCTTCGACACCGTGCCCCACCTCCTCGTGAGGACCGGCGCCCAGGTGGGGGTGCGCGAGGTCGTGCGCCGCGTCCTGGAGGTGCCCGCCCAGGGCTACACCAACATCGAGGGCGGGCTTCGAGCAGGGGCGGAGCAGCTACGCCGGGGACAGCACCGGGAGCGCGTGGGGCTCTTGTTCACCGACGGCGTGGCCAACGTGGGCGCTGACCCCGCCATCGCCGCCGCGCGCTTCCCGCGCCTGCACGTCGTCCACGTGGGCGAACACCACCCCCAGGGCGCGCGGGCCTGCCTGGCGATGGCCCGCGCCGGGCACGGCAAGCTCTACCGGGCGAGGTCGTACCAGGACCTCCCGGGGGTGGTGCGAACCGCCGTGCGCGAGTTGTTCCGCGGTTGAGTGTCGTTCCAGGACGGGGCCGCAAGCAAAACACCTTCCCTCCCCCGCTTGCGGGGGAGGGTGCCCGGAGGGCGGGAGGGGGTCCCGTTCAACCCGCCTGCCGCCGCCGGTGCCGCGCCCTGAGGAACAGGCCGAAGGGCAAGCCCAGGCCCAGGGCCATGCCACCAGAACAGCACGTCGAACCCGTGCCGTAGTCGTAGCACTCCGCCCCGTCGACCGGCGCCCAGCCCACGTCGCACACCGGGTACTCGTGGGTGAGGCCATCCTCGTAGGACACGTAGCGGACCTGCTCGGTGCTGGCGTAGCCCTGGGTGTAGAACACCACGTCCTGGTCGACCGCGGTCGGCTCGTAGCGCATCCGCAGGCGGGTGAGGGTGTAGTCGGTGCCGAGGTAGCCCAGGGCGCGCACCGTCGACGAGGAGAGCACGGGGCCGGTGCAGGGGTCGCACTTGCCGCCGGTCCACGAGTACTCCCGCAACCAGGCCGCCCGGCCGTCGAAGGCCTCGCCCAACTGCCGGTCGTAGAAGTTCGCGAAGTCCTCGCTGTCCCGGTAGAGGCACTCGTCTTCGAGGTCCACCTCGCGGTAGTTCGAGATGCCCACCGTGCCCTGGCGGCTGCTGGTGAGGGTGTAGACCACCATCTCCTGCTCGGCGAGTCCGTTCTGGGCGCCCAGGCGGATGGGGAGGCTGAAACTATCCGCCGTGTAGCTGAGTTGTAGGGGCGGCAACCACGCCGTCCCCTCCTGACCGAGCGCCACCCGCGCCACCAGGAAGTACACGCCGCTGTCGAGGTACTCTTGGATGAGCGCGGCCGCGTTCTCGTTGACCGAGAGCCCCTCGGCGGCGAGCCAGGCGAGGATGCTCGAGGCCTCCTCGGCGTCGAGGATGACGATCTCGTAGGCGCCGGTGACGTAGTTGGCGGCGATGGTGACGGTGTCTTCCAGCATCTCGCCGTCGCCGGAGTCGCTGGAGTCCATGGCATAGGAGGACTCGGCGCCATTGCAAGCGAGCGCCGTCCACAACGCCGGCCCCGGTGGCGGCAGCACCACCCCCGCGTACGCGTCGCCCGGGCAGGGGTAGGCCACCAGCCGAGGCGCGCTGTAGAGGTCCACCTCGCGCAGCGGATCGCCCGAGATCTCGCGGGCGTCGCCCTC
>CAYHRZ010000658.1:0-2861 GCA_964359125.1 uncultured Klebsiella sp.
CCACTACCGCGTGAACCTGCTGACGGGCATCGTCACGCGGGTCTGACGCCCGCTTCGCAGCCCGAACCGCCGGGGGAGGCATGGGCCCCCGGGCGGTTCTCATTGGGGCGACCGGCCCCCCGCGGGGCATTCCGGGCTTGAGGCCGACCTGCCCGCCGCGCGAGAATCGTGGCATCCGATTCGGTGGTGGCCGCGCCCCGACCCCCGGAGCGCCGCACCCCCGGCCGCCGCGCAGGTCGCACGCGACCCGCGCCGTGAGGTGTCCCCATGACCCTGGGTCCCCGGGTTCTCCGTCTTGCGCTGCTCGCCGCCGGATTCGCGCTCTGCGCCGCTCCCGCGGCCTGGGCCGCCTGGCCCAACAACCCCATCGCCAACGTGCCGCTGTGCGCGGCGACCAGCGACCAGGTCAATCCGGCCGCCGTGGCCGATGGCGCGGGTGGGGCCATCGTCGCCTGGCACGACTACCGCAATGGCAACGCGGACATCTATGCCCGGCGGGTGGACGCCGCGGGCGTCCCGCAGTGGACCGCCAACGGCGTCGCCCTCTGCACCGCGACCGGCGACCAGAAGCTCCCGCTCATCGTCTCCGACGGTGCGGGCGGGGCCGTGATCGTCTGGGAGGACCAGCGCAGCGGCAACCGGGACATCTACGCCCAGCGGGTGGACGCCGCCGGTGCCGTGCAGTGGACTGCCAACGGCGTCGCCCTCAGCACCGCGACCGGCGACCAGAATGACTTCGCCGTCGTCTCGGACGGCGCGGGCGGCGCCATCGTCGCCTGGGCCGACCTCCGCAGCGGCACGAACTACGACATCTACGCGCAGCGGGTGACGGCCGCAGGCGTCGCGCAGTGGGTCGCCGATGGCCGGCCGGTTTGCACGGCGATCGGCAATCAGTTCGCCCCCGCCCTCGCTCCCGGCGGCGCCGGCGGAGCCATCGTCACCTGGTTCGATTGGCGCAGCGGAACGGACGCCGACATCTACGCCCAGCGGTTGCTCGGCTCGGCGGCGATCTGGTGGGCGGTTGACGGCGTCGCGATCTGCAATTCGATCTACTCCCAGGAGGATCCGGTCATCGTCGCCGATGGGACGGGCGGCGCAGTCATCGCCTGGGAGGATAGTCGGAGCGGCTCCGAGTACGACCTCTACGCCCAGCGCGTGAACGCGTTGGGGGCTGCGCAGTGGGCCTCCAACGGTGTGGCCTTCTGCAGCGCGACCGGCCACGAGGACAACCTCGCCATCGTGTCCGACGGGGCGGCCGGCGCCATCATCGCCTGGGAGGACCCCCGCAGCGGCAGCGACGACATCTACGCCCAGCGGGTGACCGCCGCGGGCGCCGTGCAGTGGGGCGCCAGCGGCCTGGCCCTCTGCAGCGCGACCCGGGATCAGGGATTCCACTCCATGACCTCCGATGGCGTGGGCGGCGCCATCGTCGCCTGGTACGACATGCGCATCGATCCCTTGAGCTCCGACGCCCATGCCCAGCGGGTGAACGGCGCGGGCGCCGTGCAGTGGACCGCCGACGGCGTGGCCCTCTCCACGGCGGCCGGCTACCAGCTCGCCCCGACCGTCGTCTCGGACGGCGCAGGCGGCGCCATCGTGGCCTGGGACGATGGGCGCAGCATCTACTACCACGACATCTACGCCCAGCGGGTGGACCCGTGGGGCTACCTCGGCGCCCAGCCCAGCGTCGCGAGCGTGCGCGACGTGCCCAATGACGAGGGAGGCGTGGTCAAGGTCTCCTGGCACGCGAGTCCGCTCGACTCCTTCCCCGCGTACTCGATCGCCGAGTACCTCGTCTACCGCTCGGTGCCCCCCAACCTGGCGGCACGGCGGTTGGACGACGGCGCGGTCGCCGTCTCGGAGATGGATGCCAACCGACAGCCCGACCGGCGAGGCCTGCTCGCGCGACGGCTCGGAGCCGCGACGCTGTTCTGGGAGTACCTCGGCACCGTCACCGCCCGGCGGCTGCCGGGCTACAGCTACCTCGCCCCGACGGCCGGCGACTCGGTGGGCGGGTCTTTCCCGCGCACCCTGTTCATGGTCGAGGCGCGCACCGCGGGCGGCGCGCAGTGGTGGTTCTCCGATCCCGACTCGGGCTACTCGGTGGACAACCTCGCCCCGCCCGCGCCCGTGCCGTTCACCGGGCAGTACGGGGGCGGTGCCGCCGCGCTCCACTGGGGCGTCAGCCCCGCGGCCGACTTCGCCACCTTCAGGCTCTACCGCGGCAGCTCGGCCGACTTCGTGCCGGGACCGGGGAGTCTCCTGGTCGCCCAGCCCGACACGGGCTACGTGGATGCCGCGGGGCAACCGTACTACTACAAGCTCTCTGCCGTGGACCTCCACGGCAACGAGGGCCCGTACGCCCTGCTCCGGCCCAGCGACATGGCGGACGTGCCCCCCGGCTCGCTCCCGCGCGAGCTGGCGCTCTCCCCGCCCGCGCCCAACCCGCTGGTCCGCTCGACCACGCTGCGGCTGGCCCTGCCGCGCGCGGCACGAGTTTCGCTCGCCGTCTTCGACCAGCAGGGGCGCCGGCTGCGCACGTTGATCGAGGGCCCGCTGCCCGCGGGCGAACACCCGGTCGTCTGGGATGGCCGTGACGGGAACGGCCGGCCGGCCGCGAGCGCGCTCTACTTCGTGCGGCTCGAGTGCGAGGGCCGCGCGCTCACGAGGAGGATCGCCGCGGTCCGCTGATCCGGGCGAGCAGGCTCCGAACACGTAGATCCGGGCAGGGGCGACGCGGGGCGCGCCCGGCGGGCGGTGAATCGCGCCCGCGTCGGTGGTAGCCTGCCCGCGTCCACGCGACTTCCCCTCCCCTCCCTCCGGAGGCGCCCATGAGCCCCGTCCTGTTCGCTCCCGTCCTG
>CAYHRZ010000659.1:0-2856 GCA_964359125.1 uncultured Klebsiella sp.
GCCGTTGGCGCCCGACTGGAACGAGCGGCTCACGGCAACCCGCCTGAAACACCATATCTATGGCGAGAGAGAGCGGACGCCGAAGCTGGGCGTCGCCGAGGTGAAGTTGCACTCCGCCGTGATCGAACTGGCGAGCATCCGCTACCAACTGTCGGCAGGCGAGAATGCCGTGAACTTGCGCGAACGTCTTGAAATCGTCTACACGGTCCTCACCGAGGTCACCGAGGAGTTGAACAATGAGTAGCCTTCCCCACCCGCTGCTGGCGGTTGCCCTGGTCGCCGCCGTCACCGCCACCACCTCGGCCTGGGCACAGGACGAAGAGGCCACGTTCCCGGCTGCTGAAGGCGTGTACCGGGCGGTTTTCGAGGACGAGTTCTTCCAGAGCAACGACCTGATGCTCCAGGGCATCCACGCCAACGCCTCGGTCACATTCACGCGGCCGCGGGCCTGGGAACTCACCGCCGACCCGGTCTTGAACCTCGACTTCAACCACAGCGCCGCGCTCTTGGAGCACCGCTCGCACCTCACCGTCCTGGTGAACGACCACCCCATCGGGACGGTGGCCCTCGCCCCCGGCAACGCCAACGGCGGCCAGGTGGAGTTGCGCGTCCCGCGCAACCTGCTCGACGACTACAACCAGTTGGGCCTGGCGGTCGAGCAGCACTACACCGACGACTGCGAGGATCCCTTCGACCCCGCCCTCTGGACACGGGTGGGCCGCACCAGCAGCATCAGCCTGGCTTACCGCCGCTTGGCCGTGGTGGGTGAACTGCTGGCCTGGCCCTTCCCGGTGTTCGACAAGCTCGGCTACGGCCCGACGCGGCTCACGTTGGTGACGCCCGCCTCGCCCTCGGCGGAGACCGTGGCCGCGCTCGGGGAGGTGGGTTTCGCGGTGGGACGGCTGGCCGACTGGCGCGAGGTCGACACCGCTGCACCGGTCGGCGCGGCGGCGGAGGCGCGCACGCCCGCGGCGATGGTCGGGACGGTCGCCGAGTTGCCGGAGGCCCTGGCCCTGCTCGGCCTCCAGAGCCTCGCGGAGGACCAGGGCGCCGTAGGCGTCGTGCCGAACCCGGCCGACCCCACCTTGCCGGTGTTGGTGGTGGTGGGCGGTGGTGCGGCGGGACTTGCCAAGGCCGCGGGGGCGCTCGCGGGGCAGGATCGTTACCAGGTGCTGTCGGGTGCGGTCGCGACGGTGAGCGCGCTGACGCCGGCCTCCCCGCCACCAACCCGGATGGACCCGCTGCCGGCCCCGCCTGCGGCGTCGTTCCGGTTCGCGGACCTTGGGGTGGAGGGGGTCACCGTCCGCGGCTACTACCCGCCCACCATCAGGGTTCCCTTGCGCTTGGAGGGCGACGCGCTGGTCAGCCCCGGCGGCGGGAGCGTCCGGATCGACTACGCCTACTCCGCGCAGCTCGACTCACGACTCTCCTCGATGGAAGTTCGTCTCGGTGGGTTGGTGATTCGCAGCGTGCCGCTCGACAAGGTGTCGGGGGAGAGCGGCGTGACGGTGAACGTCCCCTTGCCGCAGGAACTCTTCGAGCCCGACTCCGCGCTCGACATCGTGTTCCACCTCTTCCCGCGCGACTTCGACGCCTGCGAACGGGTGAGCGACCGGCAGATCTGGGGCACAGTTTTCGCCTCGTCCACGCTGGAGATCAGGCGCGATCATGTCGCCGCCATGCCGGACCTGGGGCTCTTGCGATTCGGCAACTGGCCGTTCACCGCCCTGCCGACCGGAGGGGGCACCGTCTTGGCGCTGCCCGACGCGCCCGGTGGAACCGCCACCGCGGCGGGCTTCGCCTACGCCTCGCGGTTGGGTCGCCTCACCCACGCGCCCACCCCTGACTTCCGCATGGTGCGCGGCGCGGACCTCGACTTCGCCGGCGCGGCGGGCAGCCACTTCGTGCTCCTGGTCGACACCGCCAAGCACAGCCTCTACGACAAGCTGCTCGCCGCGGGGGGCGTCCTGCTCAGTGGCGGCCCGGATCGCCTCCTGGCCGATAGCCGAGCGGCGACCCTGCTCGGAGCGGGCGTCGGCACCGCCTACGGCACGATCGAGGAGACCTTCTCGCCGGCCAACGCCCAGCGGGGTGTCCTGGTGCTTCGTGCCGTTCGCGAGGGGGGCCTTGCCACGCTGGTCGAGGTTTCGACGGACCTGGGCAAGGTGAAACAACTCGGTGGCAATGCCGCGGTGGTGGCAGACGACCGCAGCGTCCGGACCATCGATGTGGCGACGAAGAAGCAGTGGGGCGCATTGCCGGTGGCGACCGCCGCCCAGCGGACGATCAAGAAGAACTGGTGGGTGCTCGGCGCGCTGGTCCTCGGCGGGGCGTTCATCCTCACGGCCATCGTGCGGGTGTGGGCGCAGTCCCGCTCGGGTCGGCTCTAGGGCACGGACCGGATGCCGGTGATGCCCACGCTGGCGCTCTTGGTCGCGGGTCCCGCGTTGAGCGGGACCGTGGCAACGCCCGCCGAGGAGTCCCCCCGCGCGGCGCTGGTGTCCACGTGGGCCGCCTACCTCGAGCACTACGTCGAGCCGAGCGGGCGGGTGGTCGACCCCCGGGGGGGCCGGCGGTCCACCTCCGAGGGTCAGGCCTACGCCATGGTGCGCGCCCTGTGGATCGACGACCGGCCCAGCTTCGAGCGGGCATGGGCTTGGAGCCGTGACAACCTCCAGTCCGGCGACAGCGGGCGCCTGCCGGCGTGGTTGTGGGGCCAGTCCCCGGAGGGCGAGTGGCGGATCCTGGACACCCAGCCAGCGGCCGACGCGGACCAGTTGATGGCGTGGGCGCTGGTGGGGGGCTCCCGGCGCTGGGGCGATGCGGAAATGGCGGCGGCGGCGAGGGGTCTGCTCG
>CAYHRZ010000660.1:0-2854 GCA_964359125.1 uncultured Klebsiella sp.
GAGCTCCGTGATCGCGTGCGCCGGGGGCTCGGGCAGGCCGCCGCCGTGCGGGAGGGCCCCCTCGTGCGCGGCCACCCCCCTCCGGACCCGGGCTTCGCCACCCTCGCGACAACGGGTGCCGACGCGTCGTGGGCGCCGCTGCCCGCCGCCGACCTGGCGGTGCGCGCTTCGCGCCTGCGCCGTGCCGTCCGCGACTTCGACACGGCCGCGATCTCCACGATCCACGGCTTCTGCCAGCGGGTCCTGGGCGCCCTGGCGTTCGAGAGCCGGGCCGCCTTCGACGCCGAGTTGGTCGACGACACGTCGGCGTTGCTCGACGAGGTCGTCCGCGACTGGATGCACCGGAACGTCCTGGGCCAGGACCTCCGAACCTACCGCTGGTTGGTGGGCGCGGCGGGGGCGCGCGTGGGTGAGGGTCGGCTCCGGTCGGCCGCGGGCGCGTGCGTCTCGCAGCGTGGGGCCCCGGTCTTGCCGGACGTCGAGGTCGACTGGAAAGCCGAGCTCGCGCGGCGGGCGTCGGCGGGCGCGTTGCTGGCCGACCGCCTGGAGGGGCCGGAAGGCGACGCGGTCCTGCGGCTGATCCACGCCGGCCTGCAGGCCAAACACCTGAGCGGCACGCGGTTCAAGGCCGAGCGCCTCGACGCGGACCGGGCCGCCGCGGTGGACTGGCTCCGCTCCGGGGCCCTGCCCGGCGTCGACGAACCCGAGGGAACGCCGCCGCGCTTCTTCTCCGCCCGGTGGATCGGCGCCCGGGCCCTCAACAAGAAGGGCGTGCCGCCCGTGCACCCCCTGTTGTCGGCGGTCGACGACTTCTTCGAGCAGGCCCTGCCCGGGGTGATCGACGCCCCCCTGGCCGCCTTCTCTCGGTTCGTGGCGCGGACCTTCCCCGAGCGGCTGCACGACGCGCAGCGCATGAGCTTCGACGACCTGCTCCACCTCGTCCACGAGGGGCTCGACCGCCCGGAGTTGGTCGACGGGTTGCGGGCCCGGTACCGGGTGGCGCTCATCGACGAATTCCAGGACACCGACGCCGTCCAGTGGGCGATTTTCCGGCGGGTGTTCCTCGAACACCCATCCAGTCGGCTGGTCCTCATCGGCGACCCCAAGCAGGCGATCTACGCGTTCCGCGGCGCCGACGTCAACGTCTACACCCGGGCCCGCCGGGCCATCCCGCCGGCCCGACAGTTCACCATGACGGTCAACTTCCGCACCGACGCCCCCGCGCTCGCGGGTGTGGCGACCCTCCTGGGTGGCGCGCCCAACGTCTTCCTCCAACCCGACATCCCCTTCGTCCCCGTCACGGCGCAGCACGTCGCATCGCGTTGCTGGGACGCCGCGGGTTCGCCGCTGCCACCGGTGAGCGTGCGCTGGTTCACCGGGGAGTCGCTGGGCGCAGGCGCCGGGAAGGTGCCCGCCAACTCCCTGGTCGATGCCCGGCTGCCCCGGCGGGTCGCGAACGACGTCGCCGCCTTCCTCGCGGCGGGCGCTCGCGTCCAGGGCCGCGACCAGCAGCCGCGCCCGCTGTCGGCCGGCGACGTGGCGGTGCTGGTACAGACCAACCGCGTGGCCGCACAGGTCCACGCCGCGCTGCTCGCCGCCGGCGTCCCGGCCGTGATCGGGCAGTCGGGATCGGTGTTCGACGCGGCCGAGGCCTCGTGGGTGCAGTGGTGGCTCGACGCCCTGGCCGCGGGCAGCGGCGCCCGGGCCCGGGTCTTCGCCTGCTCCCCGCTCTGCGCGTCGGCCACCACGGGGTGGACGGCGGAGCGCTTGGCGCTGGCCCGGTCGTCCAGCGGGACGGCGGGCAGCGCGGTGGCCGCGCAGTGGTTGGCGTTCACGGAGTCGTTGGCCGCGCAGGCCGAACTGGCCGCCACGCGCGGAATCGCCGCTGCGTTCGCGGAGATGCTCTACGCCCCCGCCGAGCCCGACGGCGTGGCGCCGCTGGCCCGGGTGGCGGGCCTCCCGGGCGCGGAGCGTTGCCTCACCAACCTGCGCCACCTCGCGGAGTTGCTGCACGCGGCGTCGGTGCGGGACCGGCTGGGGCCGGTGCAACTGGCCCGCTGGTTGGCCGACCGGCGCGGCAGCGACGACGAGGATCGCGAGGCGAGCGAGTTGCGACTGGAGTCCGACGCCGACACCGTCACCGTGCAGACGATGCACAAGAGCAAGGGACTCGAGTACCCCGTGGTGTTCCTCACCCACCTCTGGGATGGCCGCCTCTTCCGCGGCCTCGACACCACGAACCAGCCGATCCGGTTCCACCGCGAGGGCGACGATCGCCTGTGGGTGGACCTGCGAGGCCAAGCGCGCGCCAGCGAGGCCGACCGGCTGCAGGCCCAGCGCGAACTGCTGGAAGAACGCCAGCGCCTGGCCTACGTCGCGCTCACCCGGGCCCGGCACCACGTCGTGATCTACACCGGCGTCGTCAGCGGGAGCGGGGGCCAGGACCTGCGCAGCTCGCCCCTGGGCCTGGTGTTCCACGGCGTGGCGGGCGGAGGCGACCGGGCCGCCAACGCGGCGGACCGCGTGGCCGGCGCGCTGAAACAGAGCCCCGAGGCCCTCCGCGACGACGTGGAGGCGATGGCCGCCGCCAGCGGGGGCACGCTGGTGGTGGAGGACATGGCGCCCGCCCCGGCCGCCGCCCGCCCTGCGGCAGGCGTCACGTCGGCCCCGGTGGTGCTCTCCACCTTCGGGCGCGAGCGCATCGACACCCTGTGGCGGCGCGAGAGCTACACGGGGCTGGTGCGCGAGCGGCACGCCGACGTCGTGGAGATCGTCCGCCCGGAAGACGCCCGCGACCACGACGGCCACGACGGCCACGACGGCGGCCACGACGTCGGCGGGGCGGCCGCGGGCG
>CAYHRZ010000661.1:0-2854 GCA_964359125.1 uncultured Klebsiella sp.
GTGGTGGCGGCAGCGACTCGCCCGCCGCGCCCACCTCCCGACTCCCTTCCCCCCTTCCTCGGCGCCGGCGCCGTGCCACCCCGGGCCGCCGGTCGGCCCCCTCGCGACGCCGCCCACACGACCACCGTCACCATCCGCCCGGTGCACGTCCTGGGCATGGTGGGGGCCGCGTTCCTCGTGGCCGGTGGACTAGGGGCGATGTACCAACTTTCTCGACCCGTCACCGCGCCCGTGATCTCGGTGGGCAAGACGACCGCCGCGCCCGAGCCGGGAGCCACAGACCTCGCGGCGGTGCTCGCGGCGGTGGAGGCGGAACTACGCAGCGTCCCCCTCGGCGACCCACACCCCGTCGTGCGCGCCGGGGACCTCGGCGACGCCTTGCTCATCGAACTTCAGAAGTTGCGGGTCGACGTCGTGCGGGTGGACGCCCCGGTCACGAAGTGGGGTGGGAAGAAGCTCGACGACCCCGCCGTGGCCGAGGTCCGGGTACAGTTCCGCAGCGGGGGCAAACTCGACCGTGAACTCGGTGCGGTGGCGCTGGTCGTGGGGCGGTACAAGCAGCGCTACGTGATCGACATCCCCGTGCTGGAAGCGCGCTGGGAGGCCGACGGCGAGGCCCGGTCGAAGCTGATCGATGCGCGCACGGCCGAGTTGTTCGTGCAGGGCCGCGCGAAGCTGGACCAGGTGCTCGGACTGCGGTAGTCCCGCTACATGCCCGCCCGCGTGGCTCGCTGCAAGGCCTCGATGCTCCGGACGACCGCCTCGACGCTTGGCCGCCCACGGTTGCTCAGACGCACCTTGCGTTCCGGGTTGACGAGGTACAGCGTGCTGAAAAACACGGGCTTCATGGGCAACTGGACGCAGCTCTTGAAGAGCCTCGCTACCGGTCCGCCACGGTCGGTGAGCAGGGGGAACTCGAGGCCGAGCGCCCGCGCCAGTTCCGACTGGACGGGCCCCTCGGCAGGATTGACGGCGAACACTCGTGTGTTCAGCCCCTTGAAGGCCGGGAGCTGTCCCTGGAGGGCCTGCAACTGGACTCGGTCGAGTTCGTCGAACGGGTTGGCGTAGAAGAACATCACCGACCAGTGCTTGCCGTGGCGGTGCCAGGAGTCGTCCCAGCTCTGGAGGTGCCACTCCGGCGCGGTCTCGCCCTCGGGCAACAGCGCCGGGTACAACTTGTCGCGCAGGGCGTCCTGCACCGCTGACGGGAGTTTTCGGGCGGCGTCTCGGAGCGTCATCGGGGTGCCCAGGGGGGTCGAGGGCCGCGGTTAACCCCAAGCTGGAGCAGCCGCCGGCCCGCGCTCGACGACCAGTCCCCCGGCGCCCGCACCCAGCCACTGCGCCAGGGACGCCAACCGGAAGGCGCGGGAGGCCCAGGCGGGGTCACGGACCACCGCCCTGACGTGCGCCGCCGACACCAGCCCCCCCAACTGCCGGTCCAAGTCGGGGGGCAACTCCATCGGCACGGCGGGCCAGGCCGGATCCCGGGACACCACGCCGCCCAGCTCGGCGAGGAGGGAGCGCCGGGCGCGGTGGTGGTGCACGCCGCAAGGCACCTGGGTCGCGACCTGGATCACGCCCTGGTCGACCATCGGCAAGAGCGGCACCAGTCCGTAGGCCGCGCAAGCCGCAACCGCGTCGCGGAGGTGCACCTCCGGCAGCGTCACCCGGCCGCCGAGCCAGTGCGCACCCGCAGCCACGTCGTCTACCGGGACGGCGGCGGCCAGCGCCTCCACCTCGGCAAAGACGCCGGCCTCCGCGTCACCCGGCAAGGGCCCCACCTCGTCGAGAAAGCGCCGCAGCCCGGACCTCGGCTGTATCAGCTGCCCCAGGCGGTCGCCGAGCAAGGGCCGGGGAGGGTCGAAGGCGTAGCCGTGGCCGGTGCCCAGGGCCAGGCCGGAGAGCCCCTCCGCCCAAGCCGCCCGGGCGAGGGCCAGGTAGGCCAGCCCCACCGGCGTGCCCACGGGCGCGTCGAGCGCCACCTCGTCGAAGACGGCGTTGGCGTCGACCCGGACGCGCTGCGCCCGAATCCCGGCCCGCGCCGCCGAGGCCTCGCCCTCGTCGTCGAGGACCAGCGCGAGGGACGGCCGGTCGTGCGCCGGCAAGCAGGCGAGCAGCGCCGCCGACCCCAGGCCACCGGAGACGCCGATCGCGTACGGCCCGGCGACTCGCGCCCGAGCCGAGAACGCGTGATCGAGTGCGAAACGCACGCTCTTGAGCCAGCGCTCGCGGTTGCCCCCCGCCCCGGGGGTCGGCACCGGCAGGTTCCACCCCCGCGACTGCCGGCGCTGCACGCCGAGTTCCTCCCACGCCCCCGGCGCCAAGGCGCGAGCCCCACGCGCCCAGGATCCGGGCGGCACCACCGCGCTCGCGGCGACAAAACGTCGCAGGGCAGCCGGGTCGAGCGATCCCGCCAAACCCGCTTGCGACAGCGCCCGGGCCTCGCTTGCGAAGGCCAAACCGTCACCTTCGCTCGCGACGAACACCGGACGCTCACCGATCCGGTCGCGACTCACAAAACCAACCCGCTCGTCGGGGTTCCACGCGGCCACTGCGGCGGGACCGGCCAGCCGCGACAGCGTCTGCGCCACGCCGACCTGCCGGAGCAGTCGCGCCACCGTGGCTGCCGGTCCATCCGCCGGGTCGAAGCCCATTTCACGCGCCAGCGACGCGGCGTTGAGCACTTGGCCGTCGATGGCCACGGTCCAGCCCTCGAGGGTCGCCACGGGCCGTCCCCCACCACCGGACTGGGTGACCACGAACGCGCAGCCCGGCGCCTCCACCTCGTGCCTCGCGACCGGCCCGCGGGCGTCGATGACCAGGCCCATCCGACGCACAAGGGCACCCGGGGTCG
>CAYHRZ010000662.1:0-2853 GCA_964359125.1 uncultured Klebsiella sp.
AGGGGACCGCGGGGCGCGGGGTTCGACCAGAGGCGCCGGGCCAGGGCCAGGGCCCCCGCGCCGGCCTGGGCGCCCGACCCGGGGCTGGTTGTCCCAGCGTGGGTGCGCGCCGCGTCTCGCCCGCCGCGGGTTGGTTCCCGCACCAGCACCAGCAGCGCGATCGCCAGCATGATCCCAGGCAGTCCGAGCATCCAGAAGGCGGGACGCCACCCGTGCGTGGCGGCGATGGCGCCCCCGCCGAACATGGCCAGCGCCGCGCCCACGGGCACCCCGGCGCCGAACACCGCGCTGGCCCTCGCCCGCCCCGAGGCCGGGTACAGGTCGGCGATGATCGACAGCGCCGCGGGTCCCAGCGTGGCCTCGCCGACGCCCACCAGCACCCGACAGGCGAAGATCCCCGCGAAGCTGTCCATCCACGCGGTGGCCGCCGAGGCGAGGCTCCACAGGGTCAGTCCCGCCGCGACCATCCGCACCCGGTGGACCCGGTCCGCGAGCTTGCCGAAGGGCACGCCGAGCGCGGTGTAGAAGAGCACGAAGCTGGTGCTCCCGAGCAGTGCCAACTGCGTCTCGGTGAGCCCAAGCTCGGCCTTGATGGGACCGAACAGGATGTAGATCAACGTCCGGTCGAGGAAGTTGAAGGTGTACACCAGCGCCAGGAGGGCCAGCGCCCGCGCGGCGCCGGGGGACGGTTGCTGTTCCATGCACGCTCGTACCCCGCATGCTGCAACGCGGCAAGACTATTTTGCCGCGCCGCAGCGTGGGGTCACTCGGATAAGGCCATCCCATGCCCCACCCTGCCACCGACACCGTCGCCGAACGCGCCCGCGAGGGCTTCGGCCCCGCCCTCGAGGCCCTCTGCGGCTACCTCCGCACCCCGGCGATCTCATGCGACCCGGCCCACGCCGCCGACGTGCGCGCGCTGGCCGCCCGGGTGTGCGAGGACCTCTTGGACCTGGGCTTCGCCGACGCCGCCGTGCGCGAGCTCGACGGGGCCCTGCCCTGTGTGACCGGCAGCCGCGTCGTCTACCCCGGCAAGCCCACGATCCTCGTGTACGGCCACCTGGACCTGCAACCGGTGAAGGGCGAGACCTGGACCACGCCCCCGCACGAGCCCACCCTGCGCGACGGGCGCCTGTACGCCCGAGGCGCCGCCGACGACATGGGCGGCTGGGTGAGCCACATGGCGGCGATCCGCGCCTGGCTCGAGGTCAACGGGGAGCTCCCCTGCAACCTGCGGCTGGTCGTGGAAGGCGAGGAGGAGATCGGTAGCCCGAACCTCGAACGCTACATGGACGCCTTCCCGGAGTGTTTCGCCGCCGAGGCGATGATCCTCACCGACTGCGAGAACCCGTCCCCCGAGATTCCCGGGCTCACGGTGTCGCTGCGCGGCATCCTCGAGTGTACGGTTCGCTGCACGGCGCTCTCGGCCGACATCCACTCCGGCCTGTGGGGCGGCATGGTGCCCGACGTGAGCACGGCGTTGATGAAGATCGTGTCGCGACTGGTCGACAACGACGGCCGCCTGCGCGCCCCCCGGGTCGACGTCCCCGCCGATTGGGCCGCGAAGGCCTGGGACGTGCCCCTCACCACCGAGGTGATCCGCGACGGAGCACACCTCGTCGACGGGGTGGACCCGCTCCCCGCCCGCGGTGCCCCGCCGGCCGAGCACCTGTGGCGTCAACCCGCGGTCACCGTGGTGGCCACCACCCTGCCCACCCGCGAGATCAAGAAGAACGCGCTGCGTCGCAGCGCCGAGGCGGTGCTGTCGATCCGCGTTGCCCCCGGCCAGGCCGACGCGGAGATCAAGGAGATCCTCACCCACGAGCTGCGCCGGGACCCGCCCGGAGGCGTGAAGATCGAGGTCGAGTGGCAAACGCAGGCCTCGGGGGCGTGGCTCTACACCCCCCGCGGCCCGGCTTTCGAGGCGGCGGACCGGGCGTACACCCGCGCCTGGGGGCGGCCGCTCTTGCAGGTCGGCGTGGGCGGCAGCATCCCCTTCGTGGAGATGTTTGGCCGCCGTTTTGGGGACCTGCCGCTGATCCTCAACGGGGTGATCGACCCGAAGACCACCGCGCACGGCCCCGACGAGTCGCTGCACGTGGGCGTGTTCGAAAAAGCGATCCTCGCCAACGTGTACCTCTACGACGAGCTGGCGGCGGTGTTGTAGCCAGGCGCTGGATCGCTACGGCAGCGCCTCGCTGCGCACGCCCCCGGTGCCGCCGGTCCAGCCGGTCGGAAGGGCCTGGAGCAGCACCACGTTGCGATCCGTCGCCTCGCCGCTGCCGGCCTCGCTCCGCCAGCCGGACTGCCAGTCCACCAGCGTGAGCCGTCGGGCCGCCGCCGCCAGCGAGCCCTCCGGCGCGGGGTAGTCGACCATGGTGTTGTACACCGCCAGCGCCCCGCCGCCCTGGTCCACCAGCTCGACCAGCCGCACCTGGCCGGGCCAGTCGGTGGTCGACGCGGTCTGGATCTCCCAGAAGGCGCCCGGGTCCCCGGGCGTGCCGTAGGCGGCCACGCGGTTGACGTGCCAGTGCCCTGCCACGGTGAGCACCACATTGGGGTGTTGTTGCAGCAGGTCGCCCACCAGGCCGCCGCCCTCCACCGGCAACGTCGCGATGGCGTAGTGGCTGGTGACGATCACCAGTTCGCCCGCGGCCTCGGCCTCTTCCAGGGCCGGGACGAGGAAGCCGTCGCGCTCCGCGAGGGTGAGCATCCCGTCGCCCGGGCCTGCCGGGTTGGCGTCGAGGGCGATCACCCGCACGCCCGGCACCGGCGCGGCCGTCCACGTCACCGCGTCGTCCGCTACGTCGGCCTCGGAGAAGCCGTGCCCCACGGGCCCGGGGTGGTCCGGCG
>CAYHRZ010000663.1:0-2847 GCA_964359125.1 uncultured Klebsiella sp.
GTGTCGGAGTTCGACGCCTGGCTGTCGGCGACGGGCATCATGGACGGCGACAAGCCCGGAGAGCGCTTCGGCGATCCGGGGGTGATTCGATGAGCCGCCGCGAGAGGGCCCCGCGCGAGCCGGTCGCCCTGCCGTCGCGCACCCGGACGCTGATGGCGGGCCTGCGAGGCCGGCTGCGCGACGGGAGGCGGGTCGCCGCCCGCTCGCACCCCCGGCGAGGGAGGCGCGAGGGAAGGGGAGGGGGGGGAGGGTCACCCGAGCATCCCCTTGAGCTCTCCCCGCGCCACCTTCCCCCGGTCGTTACGCGGCAGGGTGTCGAGGAAGCGTACCGCGCGGGGGTACTTGTGCGGTGCGAGCGAGGTTTTCACGAACGACTGCAGCGTGGCCGCGAGGTCGTCGTCGGCCTGTCCCACGGGGACCACGAAGGCCACCGTCGACGTGAGACCGTCTCGATCGACGCCCACCACCGCGCACTCGAACACCCGCGGGTGGGCGAGCAGGCAGTTCTCCACCTCCACCGGCGAGACGTACACGCCGCCGACCTTGAGCAGGTCGTCCGCGCGGCCGCAGTAGCGGAAGCGTCCCTCGTCGTCGATGCAGAACTGGTCGCCGGTGACGGTCCACTCGCCCCGGAAGGTGTCGCGACTCTTGGCACGGTCGCCGTGGTAGCAGATCGCGTTGCTGCCGCCCTTCACCCAGATGGTGCCGATGTCGCCGGGGGCCACGTCGCGGCCGTCGTCACCCACGATGCGGGCTTCGTAGCCGGGCACTAGCCGCCCCAGGGTGCCGCACTTCACGTCGCCCGGGTAGTTGGTGATGTAGATGTGGAACATCTCGGCGCTGCCGATGCCGTCGAGGATCTCCACGCCGGTCCGCGCCATCCAGCGGGTGTACAGCTCGCCGGGGAGGGCCTCGCCCGCGCTGAGCACCAGGCGGACGCTGGAGAAGTCGGTTCGGTCGCACTCGGGTGACGCCAACATCTTGTGGATCATCGTCGGCACGTTGGTGACGATGGTGGGCCGGAAACGCTGGATGTGCGCGAGCATCGTCTCCGGGGTGCTGCGCTCCGGGAACAGGCAGGTGGTGGCCCCCACGGCCCAGGGGAACATCAGGTTGGTCCCGGTGGCGTAGCCGAAGAAGAGTTTCGGGACGCCGAGGGTGATGTCGTGCTCCCGGACGCCCAGCACCTGCTTGGCGTAGCGCTCGGTGTTGAACACGAAGTCGGCGTTGACGTGGACACATCCCTTGGGCTTGCCGCTGCTCCCCGAGGAGAAGAGCCACACGCTCGGGTCGTCGGGGCCGGTATCGCCGTAGGGACAGTCGGCGGAAAAGGCCTCGATCTCATCCACGTCGCGGTCCACGCACACCACCGGGATGCCCGCCCGGTCGATGACCTCGCGGTTGGCCTCGTAGAAGGCGAACTCGGTGACCAGCACCTTCGCGCGGGTGTAGCGGAGGTAGTAGGCGTAGTCGTCGGGCGGCACGCCCGGGTTCATCATCGTGACCACCGCCCCGATGCGGACCACACCGAACCAAGCCGCCGCGAAGGCGGGGCCGTCGTTCAGCGCGAGCAGCACGCGATCCTCCTCGCGCAGGCCCAGGGTGCGGTAGAGGTTGCCGAACTTGCAGCTCGCGGCGTGCATCTCGCCGAAGGTGAAGCAGGCGTGCTCCGTGCGCAGCGCCACCTTGTCGGCGCGGTGGGCGAGGGTGTGGTCGAGGAAGTAGGCGGCGAGGTTCATCCCGCCGGGATTATCGCGGGCGGGTGAGCCGTAGGGGCGCCGACCGCCCGGCGTCGGCATGCTGCCGGACCGGTCGGAGGCCCGGCGGCGCCGGGTGGCCGGCCAGCGACCCCTGGGGGGAACCTCAAGCCCCCCAAGATCGGACACTACCTCACCCGAAGCGGCACGAAATCGTACAACTCTGGCGCCAGGGGCCGCAGCGGGCCGCGGCTGGTACGGGAGAAAGCTCACTTTTGACTAGGCAGGGGCGTCGCGGGCCGGTCGCCGGGGCGAGTTGTCTTGTTTTCCGCCGCTTGGGGTACCGAGGTGCCAGGAAATCGGGGGCTTGGGTGTCAGCGATGGTGTCGCGACATGATCCCTGCACAGCTCTCGCGGGCCCCACGGCGCGGGGGCTCGGGTGCAGGGTGAGGGTCCGGAGTGCCGAACCGTCGCCTCAGACATCTCAGGCCTGGATCTCGTGCACCACGATCTCCGCCGCGATTCCCATCCGCGGGGGCAGGCCCGTGTGCCAGTTCCCGCGGTGGACCCAGAGCGAGCCCTGCGGCCGGTCGAAGCGCCCCTGGTCGAACACGCCGAAGGGGCGCAGGACGCTCCAGTGCAGGCCGAACATGTCGGTTCCTACCTGTCCGCCGTGGGTGTGACCGCTGAGCACCAGTTGGAATCGTCCCACGGGCAACCAACCAAACAGGCGAGGGTCGTGCGCGAGGAGGATGCGTACCGGAGCCGTGCCCGTGGGTAACGCCGCCAGGGCCGCGGCGAAGTTCTCGCGGGCGTTTCGCCAGTGGAACTGAACGCCGGCCACCTCCACGACCGTGCCGTCGATCGAGAGCGTCGTCACCTCGTCGACGAGGATCCTCATGCCCGCTGCGCGGAACTCCTCGACGAGGCGGGTGGCGACGGGGAGATCGTGGTTGCCCAGGCAACCGAGTACCGGCACCGGGAAGCGCGCCAACTCCTCCACGAGGTAGGCATGTTCTTCTTCGGAGAAGGGCATCAAGAAGTCGCCGGTGGCGACGACGAGGTCGGGACGCAACGCCGTCGCCCGCTCCACCATCACGCGGATGTCGGAGCGGACCATCAGCGGCGCGGCGTGGATGTCGGAGAGGTG
>CAYHRZ010000664.1:0-2840 GCA_964359125.1 uncultured Klebsiella sp.
CCCCCGGGGCACCCCCTCCGCCAGCACCGCGTCGACGACGTTCTCAGCCACGGTGGCCACCGCCCGGATGTCGTCGAGCCCGTCGATCACCCCCTCGGTGAGCAGGAAGCCCACCGCGAGGTCGACGTCGTGACCCGGCGTGCGCATGGTCACCGCCGCGGCCTGCCCCTCCACGCGGATCTCGAGCGGCTCCTCCTCGATCACCCGGTCGGTGGGCTCACCGCCCCCCACCCGCCGGACCACCACCTCTCGCCAGCCCATCAGGCCCGCTCGATCCAGACCACGGCGTTGTAGTCGGGCTCTTCCGACCGCGGGTCCACCCGGTGACCGATGAGCACGTTGCACTCCGGCCAGTAGGCCTGGACCACCCCGGGACGGATGTCGGCCGCGCGCAGCGTCACCAGGAACCGCCCCACGTCGTTGCTCAGCATCGCCCGCTGCCCATCCCGCAGGCCAAGCCCCGCGAGGTCGTCGGCCGCCACGAGCAGGTCGTCACGCGCCTGCCCCCCCTGCACGGGGTCGTGGTCCTTCATCACGATGCTGTTGAATTGCTTTCCGCGGCGGGTGGTCAGGTAGAAGGCGCCCTCCGGCACCAGCACCTCGACCGGCTCTACCCGCGCGAAATGCGCCTTGCCCCCGGGCATCTTGAACGCGTAGTCGGTGAATAGCCGCTCGCCGCCCCACTGGATCCAGTCGCCCGCTCGCTGCAAGCGGTCGATGCCGGCGTACAGGGGCATGGTGCCGGCCATCTCGCGCCGGATGTCGGCCGCGTCGCTGTACGTCAACGCCGGCGCGCGCTCCGGGAAGGCCGTGGCCACCACCTGGCAGGGGATCTCGTACTCGGGCCGACACTCGCCCACTTGCGGGTGGCCATCGACCTCCGGCGAGAAGCGCACGCGCCGCTCGGTGGACGTCGACGTGCCCCCGCCTCGCTGTTCGTATCGCGTCTGCGCCGGCAGCACCAGGATGGCCTCCCCGGGCTCCAAGAGCGTCGAGGTGTTGAACACGATGTCCTGGTGGACCCGCACCTTCACACGGCCAAAGGCTTCGACCAGGCGCTTCGGGTCGGGCAGTACCGCGTGCAGGTTGCCGCCGAGGTTGTAGAGGAAGTCGATCTCCGCGCGCTCCATGGCGTGGACCATCGGCATGGTGGAGAGGCCTGGCTCGCGCGGCAGCGGCACCCCCCAGTGGGCCTCGAAGCGCTCCCGAGCCTCCAAGCCCACGCTCCCCGGCAGGATGTTGGGGCCCACGCCGCACTCGCCGCCACCCTGCACCCCGGAGTGACCCCGGATCGGGATCACCCCCGTCTTTTCGCGCCCGAACATGCCGCGGGCCAGGTGCAGGTTCACCACGGCCTCCACGTTCTCCGTGCCGAAACGGTGTTGCGTGAGGCCCATTGACCACACCGACACCATCGTGCGCGCCCGCGCGACGAGTTCGCCCAGCCACTCCACTTGCGTCCGGTTCACGCCCGACAGCCGTTCGACGTCGGCCCACGGCATCGAACGCACCTGTGCCTCGACCGCCGCCCAGCCCTCGGTGTGTCGCGAAACCCACGCCTCGTCGACCCCGCCGCCCTCCACCAGCACCTTCAGGACGCCCAGCGCCAGGGCGATGTCGCCCCCCACGCGCACGGGCACGAAGTCGTCCATGAGCCGAGTGCCAAATATCGCCGAGATCGGCATCGACGGAACCCAGTACGCTTCCAGCCCCTTCTCCCGCACCGGGTTGATGACCACGATCCGCGTGCCCTGCGCCTTGGCGTGCGCGAGGTACTTCATCGTCACCGGCTGGTTGTTGGCAATGTCCGAACCCCAGAGGAGCAGCAGGTCGGTGCCGATCATGTCCTTCAGGGAGCAGGTCGGTGCACCCACGCCGATCGTGGCCTTCAGCCCCGAGACGCTGGCTTGGTGACAGAGGCGGGCGCACAGGTCCACGTTGTTGGTGCCCGCAAGACGCGCCGACTTGGTGAAGGCATAGTACGTCTCGTTGGTGATCCCCCGGCTGGTGGCAAACCAGGCCTGCCGCGCCGGGGGACAGTCCCGGAGCGCCCCGCCGGCCAGGGCCAGCGCGTCGTCCCAACTCAGCCGACGAAAGCCGCGGTCGCCCTTGCGGTACACGAACGGGTACGGAATCCGCCCCATGACCTGGAGTTGGCGGTTGTCCATCCGCCGCAGGCGCTCGATGTCGAGCACGTCGGCCGGGGCCAGGGCCGGCATCGTGTTCAGGCGCAAAAGTCGCAGGCGCGTGGTGCAGAGGTGCAGCCCGTCGATCACGTCGTCGCGCAGTCCCCTCGGGCCAAGTGAGCAGCCGTCGCACACCCCCTGCGACAGGATGTTGTAGGCGTAAGGCAACGCGTCGCGGTTCTCCCAAGCGACCTCGAGCGTTTCCAGCAAGTGGTGGGGCTTCTGCTCGCCCAGGCCGAAGGGCACCAGCGAGGCGATGCCGGCCACGCCGGGTACGGGAGGACGGGAGGGGTCGTTCACGCGCGGGCTGTATCCCCCCTCTTCCCGACCCGCGCCACGGCGCTTAGCGTGACGCCCCCGTGGTACCCCCCCGCAATCTCGCCGACCTGCTCCGGGCGCGCTTTGGCCACGAGAATTTTCGACCGGGCCAGGAAGAGGTCGTGCGCTTCGTGGCGGAGGAGGGCGACGCGCTGGTGGTGATGCCCACCGGGGCGGGCAAGTCGTTGTGCTACCAGCTACCCGCGCTGGCGATGGGCGGGGCCTGCATCGTGGTGAGCCCGCTCATCGCGCTCATGTAGGACCAGGTCGACCAGTTGTTGGCGCGCGGGGTGCGGGCCGCGCTGGTGAACTCCAGCATCGACCCGGCCGAGCGTC
>CAYHRZ010000665.1:0-2823 GCA_964359125.1 uncultured Klebsiella sp.
GTCTTCAGTCCGGTACGTGAGTCTGTCGAGGGCGCTGCGCAACTCCGAGAGCGACGGGCGGTTGGACTTGCGCGGCTGCGGCGGCACCGGCGGCACCGCGAGCCCCACCGGCAGGACCAGGTTCCGGAATCCACCGTCGACCGTGACCTCGAGCTCCGTCCAGCGATCCGCCTCCACGTGCCCCAGCGAGGCCTCGTCGAGCTGGGTGAGCTGGTGGCCCTGCCGGGCTCGGCCGCCGTCCCAGACGAGGATGAACCGCGTGCCCCGCAGTTGCGGAAAGCTGAGCCGCTCCTCGAGCCCGATCTGGCGCGCGGGCGGGTCGATGAGCACCCCCGGCCGGGGCACGCGGAGGATGCCCTTGCCGGACTGCACTTCGAAGCGGAGCGCGAAGGGGTTCTCGGCCACTTCGAGCCGACGCAACCAGAGCCGGAACCGGGGCGGCTGCGGGTGGGGGTCGACCGGGGGCATTCCGAGGGGCGCAAGTGTATCGCGAACGGGCCCGGGGGCGCCTAGGGGGATGCTCGCTGGTTGCCGGCGGCCGCGCGCGTCCTTACGGTGTCGGGCAGCACGGAGCACAGATGGGGGTCGCGCGAAACTTGATCAAGGGCCTCAAAGACAAGGTGCTCGACCGCTGGGGCGAGCGCATCGTCTCCAACCTGGGCGACACCTCCTCCGACGCGCCCAACAAGTTCTCGGAGCCCAAGCGCAACTTGTACGACGAGATGGAAAAAGAGGGTAAGATCGAGAAGAAAGAGGGCAGCGATCGCTAGCGCAGGGTGGCGCAATACTCCGAGGTATTCGCGAAGTAGTCCCGCATCGCGGAGAGAATCGTGTTGGTGATCAGCTCGTCGTCCTGGTCGCTGTCGGGCGACAACCCGAACTGCCGCCACATGCCGTACACGTGGATCACCCCGGCGCTCGACGGGTAGAACACCTCGATCTGGTAGTCCTGCTCGAAGTGCATGTCTTCGTTTTCGCAGTCGGCGGGGTTCGGCGCCCAGGTGCGCGTGGCGTAGGCGGGCGTGTCCCAGTCGCCCTCGACCCGCTGCACGCCCCCGTGGATCGAGGTGGAGTAGCCGCCGACCAGCGGGATGGCGACGGTGTAGTCGGTGTCCCAGTACAAGAACGGGCTCTCGCCCGAGAAGTAGGCGCCGCTGTCGGTGGTGTAGGTACGGTCGTAGGCGGTGTAGTTGTCGGGGTACACCTCCTCCTGGTTCAAGTTCGTCAGCGCGTCTTCCAACTCGCTGTCGGAGCAGTCGATGGTGTCGACGACGTAGAACCCGGTGGCGGCGGCGGGGTCGGCGTCCCACGCGACGTCGACGAGGTCGGCCTCTTCCTGGGTGATGTCGGAAAACGTGCCTTGTAGAGGGAACTCGGCGGGGTCGAAGATCGCGTCGACCGCCAGCGTGGCCTCGGCGATGCCCGCGAGGTCCTCCGTGGCGTAGAGCGCCCACGCCTGGTGCATGAATTCGTCGAGCGTGGGCGGCGCGTCGAGCTTCTCCGGGCCGCAAGCGAAGAGCAGGCTGAGCATGGCGGCGACGTTAGCATCGGGCGCATGTTGATGCTCGTCGTCCTCGCCCTCGCCGGCACGGTCAAACCCTCCTTGCCCCCCGGCGGTTCGCCCGTGACCACCGACGGCTTCGTCAACCGGCTGGACTGGGCCGCCACCGGCGAAGAAAGTGTACAGTTCCTCTCGGGTCTGCTCCAGGTTCCATCGGTGAACCCCCCGGGCGGCGAGACCCCGGCGGTGAACTTCATCGCGGAGAAACTGCGCGCGGAGGGGATCGAGTCGGAGGTCGTGGAGTTCGCCCCCGGGCGAGGTTCGCTGGTGGCGCGGCTCCGCGGCGACGGCTCCTCCCCTCCCCTGTGCCTGCTCAGCCACGTCGACGTGGTCCCCGCCGAGGCATCACGCTGGTCGACCGGCCCTTTCTCCGGCGCGGTGAAGGACGGCTTCGTCTGGGGGCGAGGCGCGCTGGACATGAAGGGCATGACCGCCCTGGAAGTGATGACGCTGGTGACGATCAAGCGACTGGGCGTACCGCTCAGTCGCGACATCGTGCTCCTCGCGGTGGCCGACGAGGAGGTCGACGGCGGCGGCATCCAGTCGATCGTCGACCGGTGGGACAGCATCGGCTGCTCACACGTGGTCAACGAGGGCGGCTACGGGCTGTCCAACCTGATCTTCGACGGCCAGACCTTCCACGCCATCTCGGTGGCGGAGAAGGGCGCGGTGTGGCTCAAGATGGTCGCCAGCGGCCCGCCGGGGCACGGCAGCACGCCGGTGGCCGGTCGCGCGCCGGAGGCGCTCTACCGGGCCCTGGGCAGGCTCGCCGCGCGAGAGGACCGGATCACGTGGTCGAGCGCCCACCTCGAGACCTTCCGTCGAGCCGGGAAGGAGGGCGGCGGGTTCACGGGGATGATCCTCCAGTCCCCTGCCCTCACCAAGTTGCTGGCCAAGAAATCGCTCCTCTCGCTGCCGCCGATGCGCGCCACCCTCACCAACACCGTGAACGTGACCGGCTTCTTCGGCGGCACCTCCCCCAACGTCGTGCCGAGCGAGGTGGGCGCCATCCTCGACTGCCGGATCCTCCCGGAGTCGCGGCCGGAAGACATCGTCCAGGAGCTCATCGCCCTGGTCGACGACCCCGCCATCCGCTTCGAGGTGATCAGCGCCAGCACGGGCAACGAGAGCCCCTGGGACGACCCGTTCTTCGAGGCGCTGGCCCGCCGCGCGGTGGAGGGACAACAACGGGCGGTGGCCGGGCCGGTGCGCAGCCCCGGGTACACCGACAGCATGGCGCTCCGGCCGCTGGGGGCCCGGGC
>CAYHRZ010000666.1:0-2818 GCA_964359125.1 uncultured Klebsiella sp.
ACGCCGACGCCGACGCCGACGGCTACGGCGACGACGGCGACGCGGTAATCGCCTGCGCGAGGGAGGATGCTTCCGAGATCGCGGGCGACTGCAACGACGGCGACGGGGCGGTGTACCCCGGCGCCGACGAGTGGTGCGACGGGACCGACGCGGACTGCGATGGCCTCGACGACGAGGACGACGAAGACGTGCTCGACCGCACGTGGTGGTTCGAGGACTTTGACGGCGACGGCTACGGCGATGACGTCACCGGCGTTGAGGCCTGCGCCGCACCGGCCGGTGCGGTTGAGGGGGGCGGTGACTGCGACGACCGGGATGCCAACACCAACCCGGCGGGGAGCGAGGTGTGCGGCGGCGCCGACGAGGACTGCGACGGTTTGGCAGACGACGACGACGCGAGTGTCGCGGGCCGGGAGTCGTTCTACGAGGACGCCGACGGCGACGGTTTTGGCAGCAGCCGGGCTGTCACCCGGTGCGCCGCACCCCTGGGCTACGTGGGCCTCGACGGCGACTGCGACGATGGCGACCCGGCCGTGCTCCCCGGCGGCGTCGAGCGGTGCAACGGGATCGACGACGACTGCGACGCGCTCGTCGATGACGACGACGACACTGTGCCTGTGGACGCCGCCACCTGGTACGCCGACATTGACGGCGACGGGTTCGGTGCCCTCGCCGAGACCTCAGTCGCCTGCGAGCAACCCGCCTCCACCGTCGCCGACGCCAGCGACTGCGACGACAGCGACGCAACGGTCAGTCCGGTCGGCGCCGAGGACTGTGGCACGGAGGCCGACGACGACTGCGACGGCGCCACCGACGCCGTCGATGCCCTCGGCTGCGCCGACGCCTACGACGACGACGACGCCGACGGGTACGGCGTCGCGAGTAGCGGGGTGTGTTCGTGCCTGCCTGCCGACGGAACTGTCCCCGTGCACGGAGATTGCGACGACGGCGACGCGGCCGTGAACCCGGGGGTGGTGGAGTCTTGCGCCACGACCGGCGACGACGACTGCGACGGTCTGGCCGACGACGACGACCCCGCCGTGACGGGCACGACTCAGTGGTTCCTCGACGCCGACGGTGACGGCTACGGCGACGAGGCGGTCACGGTCGAGGCCTGCCTCGCCCTGGGGTATGTCGAACAGGGGGGCGACTGCGACGACACCGCCGCCGCCGTCAACACCGGCGCCACCGAGGCCTGTGACGGCGTGGACGACGACTGCGATGGCGAGGTCGACGAGGTGTGCGCCGACGTGGATGGCGACGGGTTCGCCGACGGCGACCTCGACAAGATCGTTGCCGACGGCGGGGAGCTCTGCGTGCACGACGACCTCGTGGGGTGGACCGGCACCCGCTACTTCGTGGGCTACGGATTCGGCGGCTCGAGCGGTTGGACGGATCTTACTCACCCCGCCACGACGTCGGGCGATTTCAACTGCTACGACTTCGCGGCGACCGGAGGCGGTCTATTTCGGGTGGGCCTGTGGTCCGGCTCGGGGAGCGGCGCCTACACCGCCTGGGCCTTCCTGGACCTGTACTGCAACGACTACGCCGACCCGCTGTGCTACGTCCGGGGTTCGGAGGGGATCAACATCTGCTTCCTGGTCAGCGGTGGCCAGATCGGCGCGGCCTCGACCACGCTGTGCGACGCAACCTAGGTGGCGGCGCGGGGTGGATCGTGGAGCGGCCCCGCGTTTGGCCGGAACTAGATCCAGGGCTCGGTGTACCAGCGCTCGAACTCGGTCTCGGTGGCGACTCTCGTGTAGGTACCGTGCATGGCTGCGGCGGCGCCGCAGTGCCCGCCGCAACCGTCGCTGCTTCGAAGGGTGATGCCGTCGAGGGTGGCATGCAAGAGCAAGATGCACCAGGTACCGAAGTCGATGTCGCTCGGGTCGGAGGCGGCCGCCGCCTCCGTTTCGCTGAACTCGCGGCCCCAGAACTCGCCGTCGCAGGAGGCGCGGGCAGGGTTTGATGCCACGTTCACCACGCTGACGCGCAACGGTTCCCACGGGTCGCCGCCGGTGATCACCAGCCGCCCAGCGCCCTCGAACGCATCGTCGTGCACGGCCGTCGTGCCGTAGGTGAAGGTACCGACGAACCGGAGTCCGAGATCGGCCGCCAGCGCGGACACCCGCCACGTGTAGGCGCGGTCCAGGCAGGCGTCGCGGTGCGGCGCCGCCAGGGCCCCGCAGCTGTCGCGAGCGGACATCCAGCTACGCTGCGTTGCCGCGCGGCGTTGCGGATCCGGCAGGTCAATCCATTGCGCGTGAAGGGCCGCCATTTGCCGATCCAGTGCAGCGAGCTCAGGCGCGTCGCAAATGGCGCGCTCCACGTTGGAGGTGGCCTTGGCGCAGTCGAAGCTTGGCTGTGGACTGTCCTGGTCGGCCCCGAAAAGCGGCTCGGGTTCGACGAAGCTGGCGCCGCACGCGAGAATCATCGTGATCATTTTTCCCACCCGACGACTGAGTAAGCACCGCTCTCGACCAGGCAACCCGCACCCGGTTTCGCCCTCGCGGGGGCGCCGATCTGCCGGCGCGTCCACCCGGCCCCGCCCCGCGCGTTAGCCGCCCGCCCCCATGCCCTTTCCGCCCCTGCCCGAGTCCCTCGCCGCTGCCCTCGCCGAGCGCGGCTACGCCGAGCCCACGGCGGTGCAGTCGGCGGTGCTCGCGGAAGACAACGGGGCCCAGGACCTCCTGGTGTCGGCCAAGACCGGCTCGGGCAAGACGGTGGCCTTCGGCCTCGCGGCGGCGGCCCAACTGCTCGACGCCGAGGGCAAGTTACCGAAGCCCGGCGCCCCGCTGGCCCTGGTGGTGGCGCCCAC
>CAYHRZ010000667.1:0-2809 GCA_964359125.1 uncultured Klebsiella sp.
AAGCCGGTCCCCCAGGCGCGCCGACTTCTTGGCGTCTCTGCGCCTTGGCGTGCCCCCTGCCTGGCGATGCTGCCGTCACCGCGCCCCGCCGGAGTTCTCACACCGGGCGCCGGGCTGCGGAGTGCCTGTCCCCGGCGCCGCCCGTGCCTCCGGGCGGCGCCGTCCCACCCGAACCACCTCCGTATTCTCCGTGCCCTCCGTGGTGACCTTCCCGGTTCCCACGGTCCGCCCGCTCCCACGCCCACGACGAGCGAGCCGCGCTTCGTGTCGCGACACATATCGGCCGGGAGCCGCTCACAACGCCCCGGCTCGAGGTCACAACGCCCCGGCTCGCGGTCGAGCCTCCGAGTTGTGGCCACGGCAGACCGCGCGGGAACCGCCAGAGGAGCCTGCGTCGGCGGCCCGTCACGGGTGAACGCCGCGAATACGTCTGCCGAGCGGAGCAGGTCGCCGCCGGGCGGTCACAACGCCTCGGCTCGAGGTCACAACGCCCCGGCTCGAGGTCGAGCCTCCGAGTTGTGGCCGCGCGTCGCCCCGGCCCGCCGGAGTTCTCACGGCAAGCCGCGAAGCCGCAGGGAGCGTGTCGCGACACGTGCGGGCATCCCAACGCGGGGCGCCGTCCATCGCGCGCACAGGGGCCCCACGAGCGCCAACCTCTTGGCGTCTCCGCGCCTTGGCGTGCCCCGTGCCCGCGACGGCGCGGTGGGAGTGACGGCGCGGGGCGTGCCGTGCAACCGCGCCCTGCCCCCTTCAGGGTTCGCCACCTTCCCCTCCATGCGGTGGAAGTCGCGGTTGGATGACGCTTCCAGCAGGGGTCGGGCCGCGGCGGTGGCGTCCAGGGCGGGTCTTCCCGCAGGCGCGACGAGTGGCACGGCCACGTTCACCGCGGGTGGTGGCGCCCCAACGCCCCGGCCGCGATCCATCGCAAGACGACCGTCGCGCCGCGATTCACCGCGCCCGGGGTTACCTTGGGCCCGGGAGACCCCGCCCTGCTCGCCCGCTCCGCCACTCTCCTCGCCCTCTTCGCCGGTTGTTCCGAGACCATCACCGGTCCGAGCGCGACCGACACGCCGGGTGACAGCCCCGGCCTCAACGACGACGAGTTCGTCGACAGCGGGAACGACAGCGGCGACGGCGAGGACGACAGCGGCGACGACGACGACGGCGACGACGAGCCCGGCCCCTCACCGTTCGTGATCACCGCGGTGTGGGACAGCGCGGGCCTGAGCCTCACGCTCAGCAACGCCGACTACTCGTCGTGGATGCTGGGCATGGCCGAGACCGGCGCCGGTTCGGCGGGATGGTTCGGAGAAACATGCATCTACGGCAGCGAGCCCAACGGCTACGACGATCGCGGCTACGACTACTGCCACGACGGGGTGTCGCAGTCGGGGATTCGCCTGGACCTCGCAGACCCGTTCGACCCAGCCTCGGTGGTGGAGAACCGCACGACCCTATTTACCTCGACGATCGCCGCTGCGGGAAGCATCACCTACGTCGTCGCCACCGTGGATCGCGACGGCGGCTGCTACAGCTTCGGCCACGACCCGGCGTACTACCGCGGCTACGGGTGCACGGAGCTGTAGGGGGCCGACCCCGCCCCGATCGCCCGGCTGAGCGCCTCGCCACCCACCGGTCGCGACACCAAGGCGTCGCCCAAACCCGCCCCCTCGCCCGACGACGAGGCCACGACCACGACGCGGACCGCAGGCCACCTCGCGCGCACTTCGGCCACGCGTTCGCGATCGGTGGGCGCACCCGACGCGGTCATCACCACGAGTGCGGGCGCCTCGCCCTCGGCCTCGACGAGCTCCAACCCCATCTTCTCCAGGGTCCGCCGGAGGATCCGCCGGTGGAGAGGGTCGTCGTCCAGGACCAGGGTTCGCAAGGCGGGCGGCGCGTTCGCGGCCAGGAGGGCGCGCTCGATGGCCGCTGCGAGCTCCCGACGCCGGGCCGGCTTGCGAAGGTGGACCCCCGGGCCCCTCGCCACCTGGTGTCGCGACATGCTCACCACCGGAAACCCGCCCACCGGCACGCTGATCCCCGCGTCGGCGTCGACCACGACCACCTGCGGGCCCCCTTCGAGCGGCACCACCTCCCAGCCGAGGCCGCGAAGCGCTTCTCCTAGCCCCGCCGCCACCGCCCCGGCAGCCAGCACGGCCGCTGTCCCCCGGGGGGCAGGCGCCGAGGCCGCCGCTCCGGCCACGTCGAAAGAGAAGGTGAAGGTGCTCCCGGCCCCCATCTCGCTCCGGACTTCGATCTTCCCACCGAGCAACGCCACCAGTTTCGTCGCGATACTCAGCCCCAGCCCCGTGCCGCCGAACTTCCGGGTGGTGGAGCCGTCGGCCTGGACGAACGGCTGGAAAATCCTCGTCACCTGCGCCTCGCTGAGGCCGATGCCGGTGTCGGACACCTCGACGCGCAGCCGGCACGAGGTCCCGGCCTCCACCGCCACCCGCAGGACCACTTCGCCCCGTTCCGTGAACTTGACGGCGTTGTCCATCAGGTTGCTGAGCACCTGGCGTAGCCGCAGCGCGTCGACCACCACCGAGTCCGGCACGTCGTCGTCGACGATCCCCACCACGTCGAGCGGCTTGCTCCCCACCCGCCCGGAGGCCAGCGACACCACCTCGTCGACCGTCTCCCGCACCGAAACCCGCTCGGGATCCAGGTCGAGCTGCCCGGCGTCGATCTTCGCGAAGTCGAGGATGTCGTTGATGAGCCGCAAAAGCACTTCGCCAGAGTTGATGATCGTGCTGTTGAAGTCGCGCTGCTCGGCGTCGAGCCGCGTGTCGCCCAGCAAGTGCGC
>CAYHRZ010000668.1:0-2796 GCA_964359125.1 uncultured Klebsiella sp.
CTGGGCCCCTCTGCCGGAGATGGAAGACAGCGGGTGGCACCTCGTATCCGTCACCGTCATCGCCCCGCGGGTGACGGTCGCGGTCGACGGCGTCACGTACATCGACCAGGACATCGCCGGATACTACAGTTTCTCAGCGTATGTCGGATTCACAGCGGGCACCGGTGGCGACACCAACCAGCACCTGGTCGACGAGTTGGTGATCACCGACTACACCTGCGACTGAACGTCGGCCAGGACGCGGTCCACGCTGCCAAACAACTCGGTGTTGTCCCTCGGGACGTAGCCGGTGTCGCCCGGGGCACTCTCGATGAAGTCGGCGATGTCGTCGCGGTCGAAGCGGGTGGCGTAGCGGCCGTAGCCCAGCATGGCGAGGTAGCGCGCGTTGAGGATCTGCTCGTAGTGTCCCTCGATGGGGACGGAGTACATCGGCACACGTAGGTGCACGGCCTCGCCCATCAAGCTGAACCCGCCCCCGGCGATCACCGCTCGGGCGGTGCGCAGGTCGTCCACGAAGCCCTGCTCGGAGAAGTCGCGGAAGGTCACGTTCTTCTCAACCGCCTCCCGGCGCATGCCGTAGAGGCGGAACTCGTAGGGTAGGGACTGCAACACCGGGACCAGCGCGCCGTTGTCGGCGGCGGTCTGGTAGACCAGGACATGTGCCCCTGGCTCGCGACGAGCCGCCAGGATCTCCGGGCGCAGGATCGGCGACACCAGCGTGGTGCGGTCCTTGCGCACCGGGGGACGGAAGAAGGTGGTAACGATGTAGTGGTGGGCGCCGGGGAGCTTCACCTTCACCGCCGCCTTGGCCAGCTGGAAGTCGGGGTCCGACGTGATTTCCTCGGGGTGCTCGCACCGGTTGATGACTTGCATGTTGTCGATGCTCACCACCGGCTTGAAGTGGTTGAGACCGTAGAAATAGGCCCAGCTCTCGAAGTCGGAGATCACCACGTCGGGCTCGACCTCCACCCGCAGGTAGGCCGCGATGTTCTTGGCGATCCCGAGCGGCGCCTTCCCGAGGTTGGCCAGCACGCTGCGGCCCACGTCGAGGGCGTTGTCGTCGTAACGAAGGGTCAGCCCGTGGATGCCCTGGATGCCCACGCCGGACCGCCCTGCGAACACCCGCGAGAGGAACCCGTGCGCACGTCCGCTCACGACCACGTCGACCACGTGTCCCCGGCAGAGCAAGTGCTCGATCACCACCCGGCTCCGGGTGGCGTGCCCCATCCCCTCGCCCACCACGCCGTAGAGAACCCGCACGTAGCCTCCTAGATCGCCCTGTACATCGCTGCCAGTTGGGCCTTGTCGTCCAACCGCTCCCATACCGTGTCCATCACCCACCGCGAGAAGCGCTCCACCGTCTCCACGTCGCCCGGAGACACGCCGAGCCCGAAGCGCACGCGGTCAGCCACCTCGGCCACGTCGTCGAAGCCGTGGACCTCCACCGGCGAAAGGGACTTGAGCACCGGCGCGGCGCGGCGCGCGAGGCCTGCCGCGTCTTCACCGGGGCGCGGGTGGACGCCCGCGTCGCCGAGCGCGATTTCCACCAGCTTCCAGCCGTGGTCCACGCGGGTGGTGGGGCTCACCGTCCAGAAGGGATCCTTGAGGTGCTTGACCACCAGCAAGCGTTTGAGCGGGCGGTAGGCGATCAGGGCGCCCAGGAGGGCCAGCAGCCCGATGCTCAGCAGCGTGCACACGGTGCCCGCCGCTTGTTGCGCGGCCTCGCCCATCTTCTGCAGCAGCTCCTGCAACGCCGGATCCATCTCCCCGGGCTCCCTCGGCTCGCGGGGCTCCGGTGGATCGTCGTCACCCGGCGGCGGTGAGTCCGGCTTCTCTCCGGGCCCGGTGCGCCACAAGAACGGCGCCACGAGCGCCGTACTACCCGCCACGAACACCGTGAGTAGGCCGAGGGCCACCAGCCCCAGGCAGGTGAGCCGCGGGCGCGCGACGCCTCGTTCCTCGATGGTCGGACGCAGCGGGGCGGTGGGCCCCCGCCGCCAGGTGGCGAGCCGGTGCGTCTCGCGGGTGACCAGGAACAGCAGGAACAATCCCACCGAGGGGACGAACATCGCCAGGGCTACCGGGTCCCACACCGCGAGCTTGTTCCCGGCCTTCCAGTCGTCGATCTTCCCGCTTTCCTCGACCCACCACAACATGCCGCCCACGGTGTACACCATGGGCAACCACGCGCTCCAGAGCGCCCGGTGCGTCTCGAGGCTCCAAAGCCCCCCGGTGAGCGCCACCGGCCCGAGCAAGAGCACGGCCACGAGGCCCACCACCACGGTGTCGGGCATCGCCCCCAGCGTACCCATGCTGCCGACGAGAAAGCCGAAGTAGGCGATCCAGCACACCGCACCGCCGACCAGCAGGATCCACGTCCGGACCCGGAGGAAGGCCAACAGTTGCCCCACGCCCACGGCGAGGGCACAGGTGCCCTCCAGGATCACCAGGATCTGCACGTCCTTCGCCGACGTGTTGCCGGTGATGACCATCGCGACCGCGAAAACCGCGAACGAGAATCCGAGCCACAGCCAGTAGGTGGCGATGGGAACGGCCGTCTCCTTGACGGTCTGCCACAGCGTCATCGACGACGCCGTGCGCAACGGTCCGGTGTAGCCGCTACTCACCGGGTGCCCGCGCTGACGCCCACCAGCCGGTGGGTGCCGGTGCCGGTCTCGAGGCGGTACACCACGTCGCCGCGCGCCACGAGCATCGCGAACACGCGCTTACCGTCGCGGGTAGCCAACGCCCGCAGCCGCCGCCGGGCGCCCAGGCGCATGGCGTGCTGCCGGAAAA
>CAYHRZ010000669.1:0-2795 GCA_964359125.1 uncultured Klebsiella sp.
CACGCCGGCCGTGTTCGCCGCCGCGGCCCTGGGCCTCGCGGTCGCCAACCGCTCCGGTAGCAGCACCACCTGGTACCTGCCCTTCGAGGCGGTCATCCCCTCCCTGGCCGGGGACTACCCGCGCCAGGGGAACCTCACGCTGGCGCTCTTCGGCACGCTCGCCCTGTTCACCGGGTTCAGGGCCTGGCGAACAACGCCAGGGGAATGAGCACCGCCATCGCCGCGTAGATCCACTGGTGACGGCGCGCTCGCCCGGCGAACACCGCCGCGAAGGCAGGTAGTCCGAGATCGGCCTCGCCGCTGAGGTCGCTCCACGCGCGCCGCGCGTCGTTCGCTGGGCCGAAGGGGTAGAGGGTGAGCCCCAACACGACGGCGCCCGCGTACACGCCCACCCGCAGCGGCGCGGCCACGTCGGCCGGCGCCGCGCCGGCGAGGAGGGCAAAGCCGGCCGTCACGAGCACGGTCGCCGCGGGGCCAGCCAGCGACACCACCGCGTGCTGCGCCCGGGTGCCCAGGTACATGTCGGTGCTGTCGACCGAGATGCCCGCGAGTCCCACGGCCGCGTGACGCACCTGCCGCCCGGCGGCCACCACCGCCATCGCGTGCCCGAGCTCGTGGACGATCACGTGAACGACCGAGCTGACCACCAGGCCCAGCGCGAGCACCAGCGGCTCGCGCGGCACCAACCGGTCGTCGGCGACCCACGCCAGCGCACCCAGCGCCGCTACCGCCGCCCAGAGGGGCGCCATCCACACTGCGAACATCGGGCCGAGTAGTTGCCAGCACGCGGCCGCCCAGTCGTGGGCCCCCGTCCAGCGCAACTCGGCCAGACCGGACCCCCGGCGCCGCAGGAAGCTCGCGGGCACCACGTCCACGAGGCCCGCGCGTCGCAGCGTCGTGATGAAGGCGCACACGCGGCCCACCTGGAGCGAACCGTGGCGGAGGAAGTAGGCGGTGGCGATCTCGGCGACCGTGCGCCGACCGTCGATGAGCGTCCACAGGTGGTGCTCCGCCGCGTCGAGGCGGAGGTACACGCGCCGGTCGGCGGTGGTCAGGACGTGACCACCCTCCACCTCCCGCAACTCCGCCACCGTGGGACGGGGACAAGAGGCGAGCAGGGCGTGACCACTGTCGACCTGTTGCACCGCCGGCGGCGCACCCGGGGCCTGCCGCACCACGAGTTCGAGCGGGCGCGCCTGCATGGCAGGCACTAGGCCAGGTACTCGCCGCGGCCGAGGAATTGCGTCGAGAAGGCGTCGGAGAAGCTGCGCACGCGCTCGGGGTCGCGGGTGGCGGCCTCGATCGCCGAGACCGTGGCGTCGTCGAACTCGAAGCCCTCCCGGGCCAGGGTACCGCGGGTGTCGTCGACCAGCGCGCGGCGGAAGTCCGCGTCGATGAGGGCGCGGCCCACCAGTTGTTGCAGCGAGGATGGGGTTGCGGACATGCCGACTCCTGGTTCACCCAAGGGGATCGGCAACGCCGGCGACAGACATGAGGCCCACCCCTCACGCGGCGAGCGTCGACGCCAGCCGCAGCAGGGTGATCCGGTCGCGGAGCAGGCGCAGTCGGGCGCGCCGCTCCTCCACGAACACGGCGAAGGTCGGCATGCCCAGGGCCTCCGCGAAGGGCAGGGCCTGGAGCAGCGCCGCGCCGGCCTCGTCGAGGAAGCGCTCCTGGAGGGCGGTGGTGGCGAGCACCCGGCGCACGTCGGCGCCGGTGGCCACCCCCGGGCCGCCCGCCAGCGCGCGGGCCTTGGCGACCAGGAAGGTGTTGGCCCCGGCGTCGAGGTCACGGGCGTGCCCCATCACGTCGTTGAAGAGCCCGTACGAAACGGCCAGGGCGTGGACGAGGGGGGCCACCGACTCCCAGTTCCGGGCGTCGCCGCTGGCCGACAGCACAAGGTAGACCGGCGCCTCCGCCAGCGCGCACTTCTGCGCGTGGTCCACGAACTCGGCGTGCAGGTACGGGCCGCTCCCGCTGACGACCACCCGCTCGGCCTCCGTCCGGTCGCTGTACTTCAACCAGGCCGAACGGCACGCGGCCCAGGCGCGGGCACCCGCGTGGGCCCGCCAGAGGTCGAGCCCGTCCCACATCATCGCGTTGCCGGCGTGAACGAGGGCGGCCGAACCCCGGCTGTTCGGCTCGTCGACGAGGTTGTCCAGCAGGCGGACATAGGCGTACAGCAGCGCCGTGCCCTCGAGGATGTCGTCGAGCACCGGCTCCGGCAGGGGTCGCTCGAGCCAGAGCGGGAGGTGCAACAAGGGCGCCGCGTCGGTCGACAGCACGTACTCCGCGCCCACCCGCTCGAAGAAACCCCCACCCAGCGCAGCCAGTAGCTCCGGGTAGGCGGCCACGCGGGCTTGCAGGCGCGTCCAGGTCCTTTCCAGGCGCGGGCGATTCTCCTCGTAGACGTTCAAGCGGGCTTGCTCCCGGCAGGCCCCGCGGGGCCCACCACTGCCCACAATGTCGGCTCGCCCGCGATGCCCTTGACCCTAATTTTCGGCATCTCCCTGAACGAGTACGACGCGCGCACGGCGTCGTGCACCGAGTCGCTGACCACCACGTCCTGGGCAAGTTCCCGGCACAGCCCGCAGAGGCGAGCGGCGAAGTTCACCGCCTCGCCGATGCAGGTGTACTCCATGCGCTGGGCCGAGCCGACGTTGCCGGCGATCACGACGCCGTGCGCGATGCCCACGCCGATGCGCAGCGGCTCGCCGTCGGGTCGCACGCTCAGGGCGTCGAGGCGACCGATGGTCGCAACCATCTCCACCGCCGCGGCCACCGCGCGGGCGGGG
>CAYHRZ010000670.1:0-2787 GCA_964359125.1 uncultured Klebsiella sp.
CTTTCTTCTTTTGACCACCACCGGCCGGGGGCGGTGGTGGCGGAGGCGGAGGCGGCGCGAGGTCGATCGCGGCCATGAGTACAGGGTCTTCCTGCACTTCCTCGACCACGTGCGCCGTGGCCCAGGCCATCCCACCCAGCGCTCCGCCGTTGAGCACCAGCGACAACACCAGCGAGCCGGCGCTTCGCCCGGCGTTCTGCCTCTGGTTCTTCCCGATATTGTCGAACATCGTCCCGGACCTCCGCCCGGAGAGCGGTGAAGCTTAGTGCCAGCTTTCAGCCGGCGTGTCAACGGCCGGTGTATTTCGCCCGGCCGCCGGTCGTGGCAGTTGCATCAGTCCCGAGGCGCCTTCGGGACGGTCTCCACCGGGCCGTCGGGGCCCTGCGAGAGGGCCACGATCCGCGCGTCGGCGGCGTCGAGTCGCTCGTGGCACTCCCGGACCAGGCCCACGCCTTCCTCGAAGAGCTTCAGCGCCGTCTCCAACTCGATCTCGCCGCTCTCCAGCTTCTGGACGCGGCCCTCCAGCTCTTTCAGCGCCTGCTCGAAGCTGCGCTCGGCGGGTTGCTGCTTGGTGCTCATCGGGCTCCCGAGGGCTCGGTGGTCCGCGCCCGCTCGACCTGCGTGATGGAGTAGCTGAGCCGGGCGCCGGTGGCGGTGTCGGTGGCCACGATCACGGCGGCCCCTTCCCGGTTGAGCGCCACCTTCTCGGGTGCCACGATGAACTGACGGCGCGTGCCGTCTTTCACGGAGACGTAGGACATCTCCACCCAGAGGCCGCCGGTAATCGCCTTCTCGACGATGGCGCGCACCTCCGCCGGGGAGGCCCGCTGGGGCCCCTTGGGCGCCTCGCGCCGCTTCTGCTGCGCGGCCGTGCCAGACCCCGGGACCGCGCGCAGGTCCTCGGGTTGGGTGTCGGCGCGGTGGGCCCTCGCCACTGGGTCGTCGCGCTGCTCGCGCGCCTCGGCCAGCAGGTGGTGCAGGCGTTCGCGGCTCTGAGCGGCGTCGTCGTCGTTCGGGTAACGCCGGATCTCCCGGCCGGGGTTGAAGCCGTTCTCCATCAGCGCCAGCGTGAGCTCCGGCAGCCGCCGCCGGTCCACGGCGTACAGCCCGGGCGCGAAGCGGTGGGCCACGTACGGGCGCAGGGCCCGGACCGACTCGAAGCGGCGCACCTGGCCCCGGTGCACGGTCAGCGCCACCACGTCGTGGAACTCCACGTCACCGTCTTCGCCCATCCACGAGCGCACCGACGCCTCGACGTTCTCGGGCAGCCCGATCTGGCTGTACTCCCGCAGGAACTCGACGAGTTCCTCGCGGCGCCAGCCCTTCTTGAGCGCTTGCTCGATGCTGATCTCGGTGATCTTGTAGGTGTTCGCGCGGTCGCAGCCCATCAACTCCGCGATCTCCCCCAGGCGGAACAGCAGGATCGGCGCGAGCCCGGCCGGGGCGATGATCTCGTAGTTCGGGGTGAGGTAGAACTTCGAGAAGCCCTCGTCTTCCGGGGGGTCCAGGACGGCGGAGGCGCGGCTGGACAGGCGGTAGAACTTCTGCTGCCCCCACACGCCGAGTTCGAGCATGCCGCACGACACCAGCGCCGTGAACGAGTAGCCTTCGCGGTCCGCCCCGCGGGGGGAGGCGTAGATGCCCTTGTGGAACCGGTCGCGCCAGTCTTCTCCCCGCTTCCAACGCCGGTAGAGAGCCATCAGCGGTGCCTCGGGGATCCACTCCCCCTTGCCGCTGTGTACGGCCCACATCACCCACTCCGCCATGTCTTGGCGCTTGTCCAGGGCCCGGAACAGCAGGTCTCGCTGGTCTTCCGGCTCCAGGGAGAGCCACTCGTCGACGACCTCGCGGGACACCGACACCCGGTCGCCCCGCAACTCGATCATCCCGTGCATCATCAGGAAGTCGTAGTGCAGGTTGAACACCTCGGAATCGGGCGCCCACACCTGCGCGAAGAACTTGTCGAGTTCTTCCTTCTGCGCCTTGAACACCTCCTGCCGTTGCGTCAGCTTCGGGGGGTGCTGGTCCATGTAGGTGGCCAGTGTGGCCAGGGAGAAGTCGAGCGGCGGGGAGAAGGGGCGCTGGTCGACCACCCGCACCTCTTCGTGCTGGAAGGTCGGCAGGGCCAACTCGGCGTCGAGGTGCTCCAGGAGGTGGTCGATCAACGGGTCGGGCACGAGGTAGTAGAAGCCCTCGTCGATGGCCCTGCTCGCGACGACCAGGCCGCGGTCGCTGAGGACCTGCATCGTCCGCGCCCAGTCGTGTTCGCGGCCGCCCAGCATCAGCACCAGTTCGCGGTGGAACTCGTCGTCGTGGGCGATGCCGCCGCACTGGATGAGGGCCGCGAGGGCCTGCCGGTCGCGGGGTTGCATCTGGTAGAGCAGGCCGCTGAGACGGTTCCCCTGCGCGATGGCGCGGACCGTGAGTTGCACGACGCGGTCCTGCTCGCCCACCCGCACCGGCTGGCCACCCAAGGCGCGGTACAGCGCGTGCACCAAGGTGTCGGGCATGCGGGAGAAGTAAGCGGCAAGCTCGTCGATCTCCGCGCGACTCATCCGGCGACGGCGGGCCAGGCCCGCCGAGGGCTTCCAGTTCTTGCGGTGCACGCGCGGCTTGAAGTGGGCCTTTCCCGACCCGGGTTGGCTCACGCCGTTGGCCTCGAAGTCGTCGCGGAACACCCGTCGGGAACGGCGCCCACGGGGGGCGGCCTGCTCGTCGGCGTGGCTGGTGGCGGGCGCGACCTAGGGCCCGCGGCCGTCCCCCCCGCCGCGGCCCCGCCGGCGCCCC
>CAYHRZ010000671.1:0-2785 GCA_964359125.1 uncultured Klebsiella sp.
GGTGGATCTTTCCCCACGTGCAGCCGCCGGTCCACGCGTGCGCGGTGGCTGCGCTGTCGCTGTCTCTCCTCGCGCTGCACCCATGGGCGCGCAGGCTCGCGCTCCTGGCGGCGGGCCTGGCGTGTGGCCTCGGCCTGGTGGCGGCGATCACTCCGGGACCGGAGCTCTCGGGGGAGGTGCGCCTCCGAGGCGTCGTCGTCACCTCGGCGGAGGGACGCAGCGCCGACGTGGAACTGGTGAGCACCGGCGGGGCAACGGGGCCGGTGCGCCCCGCTCGGGGGCGCGTGCGCGTGGTGTTCCCGGGGCCACCGCCAGCGCCGGGCGTGGCCGTGGTGGCCGCGGGCAAGGCGCGCCGAGTGGACCCCACTCACCTCCCGGGGGAGCGCGACCCGGTGGTGAGCGCGGCGCGGGCAGGTGTCCGCAGCGTGCTGGTGGCCTCCAGCGTCGTGCGCGTGGGTCGCGACCGCGCGCCACCCGACTTCACCGGGGCCCACAACGCGGCGCTGCTCCGCGCGCTGGTCGACGGCACGGTGGCGGAGATTCCCGGCGGAGATGCCACGCTGCTGCGCCGCACGGGCACCTGGCACCTGGTCTCGATCTCCGGCCTGCACGTGGGTATCGGCTCGATGATCGGCTGGTGGGCGGCTTGGCTCGGCACGCGCCCGCTCGTGGCCCTGCGCTGGCGGGGCCTGCGCTGGTTCCACGCCCTCGGCGGGGTGCTCGGCGCCTGGGCCTACGCCGACATCGCCGACTGGGGCGTTCCGGCACGGCGGGCGGCCTGGATGGCCACGGCGGCCTGCGTGGCGCTGGCGGTCCAGCGGCGCCCGGACCCGCTGCGCACGCTCGCGCTCGCGGCCGTGGCGGTGGTGGCCAACGAGCCCTCGGCGGTGGGGACGCTGGGCTTCGCGCTCAGCTTCGGCTCCATGCTGGGGATGGTCCTGGTGAGCGGGCGCGTGGACCGGCTCGTCCCGCCCGACTTGCCCGTGCCGCTGCGCTGGGCCAGCCGGGGCCTCGCGGCGTCGGCCGGTGCGACCGTCGGCACGCTGCCGGTGGTCGCGCTGTCCTTCCAGTCGCTGTCGTGGGCCTCCCCGCTGGCCAACCTCTGGGCGGTGCCCTGGATCGGCTCCGTCGCCACGCCGATGGCGCTCCTGGCGGCCGTCACGGAGGGGATGCCTCACCACCTGGCCCTCGCCCTCGCCGACGCGGCCTGCACGGTGGGGCTGTGGGGACTGCGATGGATCGACGTGGAGCCCTGGGCGCCCGCGGTCGGCGTGAGCGGTGCGGTGGGCCTGGGGGCGACGGGGCTCTTGTGGCGGCGAGAGTTGCTGGCGCTCGTCGTCACGCTCTCCCTGCTCGGGCTCCGTCCCGCGCCCCGCTCGGAGCTCGTCGTCACCTTCCTCGCCGTGGGACAGGGCGACGCGGCGCTGGTCGAGTGGCCCGACGGTCGCCGCTGGCTGGTCGACGGCGGCCCGCCCGGCAACGACCTGCTGGCCTACCTGCGCCGGCGCGGGATCACCCGTCTCGACACGGTGTTCTTGTCTCACGGTCACCCCGACCACTACGGGGGCCTGGTGCCGGTCTTGTCGTCGCTGCGCGTGGACCGACTCGTGGCGCGGGGGCTGGTCGCGGAGTTGGCGCCCTTCGCCGATCGCTGGGGATCGCGACACCCGTCGCTACTCGACGTGCCGCCGGACTACGAGGCCGACGACGAGAACGACCGGTCACTGGTGCTGCGCTTCGGCCTGGGGAACCACCGCTTCGTGTTCCCCGGCGACGCGGAGTGGGCGGAGGAACAGGCGCTGGTTGCCACCCGCTGCGCGGAGCTGGGCGCCACCGTGCTCAAGGTGGCCCACCACGGCAGCCGCACCTCGTCGAGCGCGAGCTTCCTCGGGTGCGTGCGCCCATCGTTGGCGGTGGTCTCCGCGGGCTTCGACAACCGCCACGGCCACCCCCATGCCAGCGTTCTACGCACGCTCTGGACGGCCGCCTTCCGTCCCGTGGTGTGGAACACCGGCGCCCAGGGCACGCTCGTCGTCCGCACCGATGGCAGCACGCTGAGGGCGCACCGGGAGGCACCGCCCGCCCGCTGGCGGTTGCGGTAGCTCAGCCCTTCACGACGATGTTCACGAGCTTGTCGGGGACGACGATCTCCTTCACCCGTTCTTTCCCCTCCACGTGCCGCGCCACGTTGTCGATACCGCGCGCCAAGGCCAGCAGTTCTTCCTTGTCAGCGCCTCGGGGAGCCTCGAAGGTGCCGCGGAGCTTGCCATTGACCTGGACGGCGACCGTGACCGTGGACTCCACCAGCGCCGCCGGGTCGAAACTCGGCCAGGGCGCGCCGTACACGCTCTCGGCGCGACCCAGGCGGTGCCACAACTCCTCGGCCAAGTGAGGCGCCCACGGGTGCAGGATGAGCACGAAGGCCTCCGCGGCCTCCCGCGAGAGGGGTGCGCCGCGCGCGCAGTTGACCAGCTCCATCATCTTGGCGATAGGCGTGTTGAAGCGCATCGCCTCGATCCCCTCGCCCGCCTCCTTGATGGCCGCGTGCAGCGCGCGGTTCACCTCGGGCGCCACCTTGGGCGCCAGCCGCAACTGGTCGTCGTCGTCCACGAAGAGGCGCCAGGTCCGCTCCAGGAAGCGGTACACGCCCTGCACGCCGCTGGTTTGCCAGGGCTTCACTTGCTCCAGCGGACCCATGAACATCTCGTAGAGCCGCAGCGCGTCGGCGCCGTACTGGTCCACCACGTCGTTCGGGTTGACGACGTTGTACTTCGACTTCGACATC
>CAYHRZ010000672.1:0-2777 GCA_964359125.1 uncultured Klebsiella sp.
ATCGAGCAGCGACCGGATCAATTCGGGCGACATCATCATCACCTGGCCGGCCGACATCCCGCCCAGCGACGCGGCGCCGCCCGCTGTCCCCCTGCCGAGACGCGCCTTCGACGACCACGAGAAACCCAGCCGCGGGCTCATGCCCACGTCGTTCGGCACCCGGTCGGTGCGCACGCCGAACACCGAATCGACGGCGCGGTTGTACGCCGGGCGGGGAGCGACGTGTGCGAGGTCACCAAGGTGGAGAGGGCGGAGAAGAAGGGCTTGGACAAGAACGTTCACGTGGAGATCACGCTGCGCTCGGAGTTCCGTCCCAAGATCACGGACGACAGCGTGGCCGGCATCACGGGCGTGGGCGTCCTCGGCGACAACATCGTCACCATCACCGTGGGCACCCCCACGCTGCCCCCGCTCGACGACGGCGACAACATCATCACGTCCGAGCCGCTGTCGTTCCTGAACTACGCGGACCGCGCCACGGCCATCGTCGACAACGCCGCCAACATCTCGCGCAAGGTCGACCTGCTCCTGGGCACCGAGGACGAGGCCGCGAAGGGGGCGGTGGGCGAGAGCCTCAGCCACGTGGAGACCATGCTCCGCGAGGCGAGGGACGGCGGCGGGGTGCTGCACGTGTTGTTCTACGACAAGCAGGCCGGTCGCCGGGTGAAAGACGTGCTCGCCAACGCCGAGGTGGTCACCGCCGACGTGGCCGACATGACGCGCGAGGTCCGCGAGGGCGACGGTCTCGCCCACGCGCTGATCTACGGGGAGGGGGGCGAGGCGCTGGCCGGCGAACTGGGACAGTTCGCGTCGGAGCTCACCGGGCTGGTGAGCGACATCAAGACCAAGGAGTCGCTGGCCCACTCCTTGTTGTACGACCCCGACAAGGCCCGGATGGTCGACGACATCCAGGCCACGTTGCACGCCTCCCGCTCGATCGTCGAGTCGGTGGACCAGGGCGACGGCACCGCAGGGCTGCTCGTGAACGACCCGCAGCTCTACGAGGACCTCCGCGCGCTCATGGGGGGCGCCCAGCGCAACGCGCTCTTGCGCGCCTACGTGCGCGCCACCATGGCCCATGCCCGCGAAGAAGACGGGGGCGCGTGGTCGGGGCCCACCGCGTCGCCGGAGACGGGCGGCAAGTAGTGGTCGCGCCCGCGCCGCCCGAGTCGGCCGCCGCGGCTCCGCCTGCACCCAGTCCCGACGCACACCGGCTGTCCCTAGCCACGGTTCGGCTGTTGTTGCGGCCCCGCGGCCAGCAGTTGCGGAACGCCGTGTTTCGCGGGGAGCGGCGCGGGCTGTACATCGGCCTGGCGGTGACCGGTGCGCTCTTCTGGCTCGGCCTGTTTGCCCTGATGTTGTGGGGGGCCGACTACGCGTGGTCGCTCACCGGCATCGGGCCGCTCTTGATGCGGAAGTTGCTCGACATGCTGCTGGCCAGCCTGTTCGTGCTGCTCACCTTCAGCAACGTCATCGCGGCGCTGTCGGTGTTCTACCTCTCCGACGACCTGGAACTGGTGCTCTCGCTCCCGGTGTCGCGACCCACGCTGCACTACGCTCGCGCCACCGACACGCTCACCCAGTCGAGTTGGATGATGCTGTTGTTCGGGGTGCCGGTTTTCCTGGCCTACGGCATCGTCGCTCGGGCGGACGCCGGTTTTTACGCGGTGGCCACCCTCGCGGTGGGCGCGCTGATGGTGATGGCGTCGAGCCTCGGGATCGCGGTTGCCACGGTACTCGTCAACGTGTACCCGGCGCGGCGCACCCGGGAGCTGATGGTGTTGCTCGGGGCGATCATGCTCGCGTCGTTGTTCGTGCTCTTGCGCACCCTGCGGCCCGAGCGACTGGTCGACGCCCAGAACTTCGAGTCACTGGCGGCATACCTGGCGGAGTTGCAACTCCCTGCGCCGGCGCTCTTCCCGCCGCGCTGGGCCAGCGAGGCCATGGGCGCGGCGCTGGTGGGATCCCCGACGCCGTGGATCGAGGTGGGCCTACTTGCCACCGGCGCCCTGGCCACGATGGCCATCGCCCGGTGGACGACGTCGTGGGGTTTCGACAGCGGGTGGGCGCGGGCCCAGGAGGCGCGCTCGGCGCGGTTCTACCGCTCGCCCTGGTTCGACGTCGTCGTGAAGGTCTTGCCGCGTTCCTGGCGTGCCATCGCCGCGAAGGAGATGCGAGTTTTCGTCCGGGACCCGGCACAGTGGTCGCAGATCTTCCTGCTCGCGGGACTCTGCGCCATCTACCTGGTGAGCGTGCAGTCGCTGCCGATCACCGCGTTCCGGGGCACGGTCGGGCAGATGCTGCGCGACGCGCTGGCGTTCCTCAACCTGGGCATGGCCGGTTTTGTGATGTCGGCCATCGCCGGGCGTTTCCAGTTCACCGCGATGTCGCGGGAGGGGAAGGCCTGGTGGGTGATCCGGGGCGCGCCGGTGGAGCCGGTGACGGTGCTGCGGGCGAAGGCGGCCTTCGGCATCGTGCCGATGGTGGTGGTGGGACAGGTGGTCGTCGTCGGCAGCGGCTACCTGCTCGGGGCCCGGTGGGAGGTACTGGTGGCCGAAGCGATCCTCACGCTGTTGTTGGCCTTCGGCATCTCGGGCCTCGCCACCGCGATGGGGGCGCTGTGGCCGGACTTCTCCGCCGAGAACGCGGCCCGCGCCGCGGCGAGTCCGGCGGCGGTGTTCGTCATGGTTGCGTCGCAAGTGCTCGTCGTACTGGTACTAGCCAGCTTCGTGCTGGCGGCCTACCTGGTGTTGAAGGGCTGGACCATCCCGGGCCTC
>CAYHRZ010000673.1:0-2776 GCA_964359125.1 uncultured Klebsiella sp.
TGCGCGGAAAGACCTCAGCCGAAATCCCAACGCCGTCGTCGCGGCATTCGATACAGACCCGGCCCTGCGTTTTCTGATAAAGCGTCCTCAAGTGTATCTCCCCGCCGCGGGGCGGCCCGGCTAGGCGGGGCCCGGGGCGCCGCCGCGCGGGCGGGGACCACGACGGGCTAGATGGGGCCCGCCGTGTTGCCCCGCCCCCGCATCCACATCTTCTCCACCGGTGGCACCGTCGGCATGACGCCGGGGGACCCCGGGCCCATGGTGCCCTCGCGGGTGGCCGACAACCTGCTCAGCTACGTGAGCGGACTGGAGCGGGAACTCGACGTGTCCGCGGAGTCGTTGTGGAACCTCGACAGCTCCGACCTGGGGCCGCCGCACTGGGATGCCCTGGCCGCAGCCATCGCCGCCCGTCTCGGGAACACCGGCGCCGAAGCGGTCAGCGGCATCGTGGTGGCCCACGGCACCGACACCATGGCCTGGACCGCGTCGGCCCTGGCGCTGGCGCTGCGCGGCCTCTCGCGGCCGGTGGTGCTCACCGGCGCCCAGCGTCCCATCGCCAGCGTGCGGACCGACGCGCCGGAGAACGTGGTCAACGCGGCCCTGTGCGCGGCGATGGACATCCCGGAGGTCTCGCTGTACTTCGGGCGGTTCCTCTACCGGGGCTGCCGCGCCACCAAGACCAGCATCCAGAGCTACGAGGCCTTCGAGTCGCCGGACTGCCCGCCGCTGGTGGAGATGGGCGTGGAGGTGCGCCACATCAAGACGCCGCTCCGCGGGCCGGGTCCTCTGCGGTTGGAAACCGGCTTCGACCCGAGGGTGGTGATCGTGCCGGTGGTGCCGGGGGGCTCGCCAGCGCTCTTGGAAGCGGCGGTGGCGTCGGGCAACCGCGGGGTGGTGGTGCTCGGCTTCGGGGCGGGCAACGTGCCGCAGTCCGGCTGGCCCGCGGCCATCCGGCGCGCGGTGGACGGCGGCGTGGCGGTGGTCCTCCGCAGCCACTGTCACCGCGGGAAGGTGGACCTCGGCAGCTACGAGGGCGGGAAGGCGGCGCTCGACGCCGGCGCGCTGTCCAGCGGTTCCATGACGCTGGAGTGCACCACCGTGAAGCTCATGCACACCCTGCACCGCGCGGAGGGCGAGGCGCTGCGGGCGATGTACGCGCTCGACGTGGCGGGAGAGGGGTCGTGAGGGCCACGCCGCTGGCCCCCGAGGACCGCAGGGCGAGCCTGCTCGCGGCGGCGCGCGAGGTTTTTTCCGCCAAGGGCTACCACGCGGCCAACGTCAGCGACATCATCGAGGTGGCCGGGGTGGCCCGAGGCACCTTCTACAACCACTTCGAGTCGAAGCGGGAAGTCTTCGCAGCCGTGCTCGCGGCGTTGATGGCGGAAATCGGCGGCGTGGTGCGGCCGATCGATACCGGTCGCGACATCGCCGCGCAGGTGCACGACAACCTGCACCGGATCACCGGCGCGATGGCGGCGCAGGGGCCCGCCGTGCGCATTCTCTTCACCGAGGCCCAGGGCATCGACGCCGACGGGGAAGCGGCGCTCTCGGCGTTCTACGCCCACGCCCTGCTGCGCGTGGAGCGGGCGCTGCTCGATGGGCAACGACTGGGGGTGGTGCGCGCCGGCGAAGTGCGGCAGGCTGCGCGGTGCCTGCTCGGCATGCTCAAGGAGCCGGTGATGCTGGCGCGGCTACTGGGCGAACCCCTCGACGCTCCCGCCGTGGCTGACGCGATCTTCGGGCTGCTGCGATCCGGCGTGCTCACTCCGGTCCCGGTCACGGGTGCGACGCGGGCCCCGCCCCCCTCGGCGGGATAGGCGCGCGGCCGCGCCATGTACACCTTCGACCCCGATCGCCTCGCCAAGCTCGACGCCCTCCGCGCCGACGGGGTGAACCCCTACCCCACCGTGCCCGCGCCGACGCTCAGCGCCGTCGCCGCCGGTCGTCTCGCCGAGGGCCGCGACGACCTCGCCGTGCTCGGCCAGGACTTCGTCTTCGGCGGCCGACTCATGTTCAAGAACGACATGGGGAAGGCGGGTTTTGGGCGCGTGCTCGATCGCACGGGGATCCTGCAGGTCTATGTCAAGAAAGATGCCGTGGGTGAAGGCCCGTTCTCGGTCTGGAAGAAGCTGGACCTGGGCGACATGGTGGTGGTGAAGGGCGGCCTGATGCGTACCCGCACCGGCGAGCTCACCCTCGCCGCCACCGAGATCCACCTCGCGGCCAAGTGCATCCGTTCCATGCCCGACAAGTTCCACGGCATGGACGACCCGGAGCTCAAACAGCGGCAGCGCTACGTGGACCTCTTCGTCAACGAAGAAACGAGGCGCACCTTCGTCCGTCGCTCGGGCATCATCCGCTACATCCGCGACTTCTTCGAGGAACGGGGATTCCTCGAGGTGGAAACGCCGATGATGCAGCCCATCCCCGGCGGGGCCACCGCGCGGCCGTTCGTGACCCACCACAATTCCCTCGACATGGAACTCTACCTGCGCGTGGCGCCGGAGTTGTTCCTCAAGCGGCTCATCGTGGGCGGGCTGGAGCGGGTGTTCGAGATCAACCGCAACTTCCGCAACGAGGGCATCGACAGCACGCACAACCCCGAGTTCACCATGCTGGAGTTCTACTGGGCCTACGCCCAGTGGCCGGAGCTGGTGAAGCTGACGACGGAGTTGTTGCAGGGGCTCGTACGCGACGTCTGTGGGAGCACGGTCGTGGAGTACCAGGGCAAGATCATCGACTTCGGCCGTTTCGAGCAGGTACGCTACGACGAGGC
>CAYHRZ010000674.1:0-320 GCA_964359125.1 uncultured Klebsiella sp.
ACGAGATCCACGACGCCGACCTGGTGATCGTCAACACCTGCTCGGTGCGCGAAAAACCCGAACAGAAGTTGCATAGTTTCCTGGGCCGGGTGCTCCCCATGAAGCGATCCCGGGCGCTCACCGTCGGCATCGCCGGGTGCCAGGCTCAGGTCGACGGGGAGCGCTTGTTCAAGAAGTACCCCGCCGTCGACCTCGTGTTTGGCCCCGACGCGGTCTCGCGGGTCGACCGGATGGTCGCCGAGGCGAAGGAACGCCGGGTGCTCGACACCGACTTCCTCGACGGCGACGCGTACCCATTCGTCTCGGACCTAGACCCCGAC
>CAYHRZ010000674.1:330-2773 GCA_964359125.1 uncultured Klebsiella sp.
CGACGCCGCGGGCAAGCTCACCGGCTTCGTCACCATCCAGAAAGGTTGCGACAACCGGTGTACCTTCTGCATCGTGCCCGCGACCCGGGGCGACGAGGTGTCGCGACCTGCGGGCGACGTGCTCGACGAAGTCCGCCGGCTGGTGGAGCGAGGGGTGAAGGAATTCACCCTCATCGGCCAGAACGTCAACAGCTACGGGCTCAAGATTCCCGGCCACCCGAGCTTCGCCGACCTGCTGCGCGCCGTCCACGACGTGCCCGGCGTGGAGGTGATCCGGTACACCACGAGTCACCCCCGCGACATCGGTGACGACGTGGTTGCCTGCTATGCCGAGCTACCCCGCCTCGCGTCGCACCTGCACCTGCCGGTGCAGAGTGGCAGCGACCGGGTGCTGCGGCGCATGAAGCGCTTCTACACCCGCGACCACTACCTCGACGTGGTGTCGCGGTTGCGGCGAGCGCGACCCGAGATCGTGTTCTCCACCGACGTCATCTGCGGGTTCCCCGGCGAGACCGACGACGACTTCGCCCAGACCATGAGCCTGCTGGAAGCGGTGCGCTTCCAGGCTAGCTTTTCCTTCCGTTATAGCCCCCGGCCCGGCACCCCGGCGCTACGGCTCCTCGAAGACGCCGTGCCCGCCGGGGTGGCGCAAGCCCGGCTGCAAGAATTCCAGGACCGGCAGCGGGCGATCGCCATCGAGGCCCACACCGCGCTGGTCGGCACCACGCAGCAGGTGCTGGTCGAGGGGCCCTCGGCCCACGACGAGGGCGTGGTGTGCGGGCGCACGTCCACGTTCAAGACGGTGAACTTCCCGGGTCCCGCCTCCCTGGTCGGCGCCTGGGCGCCGGTCACGATCACCCGCGGCTTTGCCAACACCCTGCGCGGTGAACGAGCGGCCTAGGCGGCGGGTCCTAGCCGCCGAGCTTGCCGTCGCGCTCGGGCTTGACCACCGGCGGCGTGGCGCCGCTGGCCACGGCCGGCCGGCGGAGCACGTCGAAGGAGCGCGTGGACGAGAAGCCGTCGACGTCACGGGTGGTGACGACGATGATGTTGTTGCCCTCGGCCAGCTCCGCGGTGGCGGTAAAGGGCACCGTGGGCAAGGGCGAGCCCGCGCTGCCGCCGCCCACGTAGGCCAACTTTCGCCCGCCCTGGTACACGATCACGTCGCGAATGCCCACGTCGTCGGAGACGACGCCGGAGAGCGTCACCAGCGGATCCGCAGACACGGTGGGCAGGGCCCGGGTCACCTCGATGACCGGTGGCTTCCGCGCCTTCGGCTCCGCGCCCTCGCCGAGGGCGAAGGTGAGCTTCTCGGTCGACACCGAGTAGGCGTAGAGGCCCGCACGGTTCACCGCGGCGTAGTCGTAGCGCTCGTTGTCCCGCACGTTCACCTCGAACTCCATCCGGGGCTCGGGGGGCTCGGACACCACGCGGAAGGCAAGTTTTCCCGCCGCACTGGCTCCCGGCGCCAGGCCCTCCACCTCGATCCTCGCCTCGGTAAGCTCCACGGACTTGCCCATGCCGGGCAACTTCCTGAGGTTGAAGGTAACGTCGCCCCCGGGACCGCCGCCGGTGTTGGTGAGGGTGTAGTTCAGGCCGATCGTCTCGCCGACCTCGACCAGGCCGTCGCCGTCGCCGCCCGTCTTGTCGTCGAGCACCCAGCTCCAGGCGTACTCCGGCAGGGCCAGCGACTCCGTCGACACGTCGATCACGGTGGAGGCCAGGACCCGCTGCGACATGTCGATCAGGTCCAGCCGCACCGGCGCGATCTCGGCCGGGTAGCCGCCCGGCACCTTCGCCCGGGTCTCGTAGGTGCGGCTCGCGCCGGGTTCGACGCGGCCGGTGTAGAACTCCACCCCGTCGAGCACGTCGTTGCCGCCCTCCGAGGAGGCGCGGACCAGCGTCTGGCAGAGTGGGCGATCACCCCGGTTCGTGACCGTGGCGCGCAGCGTGGTGAGGCTGCCCGCTTGCAGCGAGGCCTGGGGCTCGGACGACCCCAGCGGCGCAAAGCGCAGGCTGACGTCGACCGCCGCCGCCTCCGGGTTCGCGCACTCGGACCAGTCGATGCCCAGCGACGAAAACGCCGTGTTCATCGCGCTGGCCTGCTTGGCCTGCCGGCTCGCCATCACTTTCTCGGCGGCGAGCAGCACGTCGGCGCGCCGCGCCCCGTGGCTGGCCACGAGCACGTCGCGGGCCAGCATCACCTCGAAGTCGCTGCGGACGTCCTTGCGATCCGACTTGGCCACCACGTCGATCGGGTCCTGGGCCACGTAGCGGAGGGAGTAGACCGGCGGCGTCTCGAGGTTGACGGTGTTGCCCAGGTGACCCGAGAGGTCGGCCTCGCGCATCACGTGGTCGCGCGCGAACAAGGCGATGCGCGGCCCGCTCTTCACGCCGTACTCGGGAATGTCCCTCGGCGGCGACACGTAGCTGCGCTTGAGCT
>CAYHRZ010000675.1:0-2772 GCA_964359125.1 uncultured Klebsiella sp.
CCCGCCGCCACCCTGCCCGCCGCCACCCTGCCCGCCGCCCAGGAACTGGACGGTGTCGGCCACGATCTCGGTGGAGTAGCGATCCTTGCCCTCTTTGTCTTGCCACTTGCGGGTTTGCAGGCGGCCCTCGATGTAGAGCTGGCGGCCCTTCTTGCAGTACTGCCCGACGTTCTCCGCGGTGCGGCCCCAGGCCACCACGGAGTGCCACTCGGTCCGCTCCTGCCAGTTGCCGTCGGCCCCCTTGAACCGTTCCGCCGTGGCGACCCGGAGGCTGGCCACGGAGTTGCCGCTGTTGGTCTTGCGGACCTCGGGATCCTGCCCGAGATTACCAATGAGAATCACCTTGTTGACCACGTTTCACCCGAATTGCACCGCCAGCCTATAACCCCCACCAGCCAAAATTTGGTTGACGGAAAAAAAGTCCGGCGCACGCTAGGCTGGTCGCGTGAAGACCCGGCGACTGCTGCTGCTCGACGACGACGCCCTCGCGGCAGCGGTGCTGGCCGACTCGTTCCGGAGCCTCGGCTGGGAGGTGCACGCCTGCAGTCGGCCTGCGGAACTGCTCCACCGGCTGGCGCACGATCGCCCCGATGCGGTGCTGCTCGACTTCGTGCTCCCCGACACCGACGGGGCCGCACTCTGCGCGGCCATCCGCCTGGCTCCCGGCGCCCGGCTACCGGTCCTGCTCTTCAGCGGCAGCGACGTCGACCCGGAGTTGGCCCGCGCCGCCGGGGCCGACGGCATGTTCCCCAAGCCCGTCCCGGTGGAACAGGTACACCAGCGGCTGCTCGCGCTGCTCCGCCGCGACGAGGGCGACGAGGGCGACAGTCCCCGGCCCGCCGGAGCGGTACGGCTCCCCGCCGGCGATGTGCTCGGGGTCGACGCGCACGCCGGCGGTGTCGCGGAGGAGGGGGAACTCTCACCCGGCTGGTTGCCGAGCGTCTTGTTGAGGATTCACGACCGGCAGTTTACCGGCGTACTGGAGATCAGCACCGACAACTGGCGATGTAAGGTGTTTTTCAACCGCGCCAACCCCGCCTCGGCCCGGTCCACCGACCACGAGACCGAACTCGGTGCGGTGCTCGGGAAACTTGGCCTAGCCACCCGCGACCGGCTGGAGTCGAGCGCGGCAGAGGCCCGCCGGCGAGGCCGCCCCCTGGGCGAGGAACTGGTGGCCTCGTCGCTCATCGACCGCCCCGCCGCGGAGCGTGCGCTGCGCGAGCAGGTGCTCCAAAGGCTCGAGCGAGCGGGCAAGGAGGCGGCCGGTCGTTGGATCCTCTCGCCCGCCGAGCCCCTGGGCCTAGCCGGCTACGAGGTGCCCGCCGCCGTGGCCTTCTGGCGCGCGGGCGGCAGCGTGGACCTCACTTTCGACGACGCGGACCGTGGCGCCCACATCCGGCCCGCGCTGCCGGTCTGGGCCTGGACTCTCCTGGACCCCGCGGGCGTGCACACCGCGACCCGCAAGGCCATCGTGACCGGCGCGCGCCTGTCCGACTGCCTGTCTGCGGGAGGCACCGTGGCCAGCCGCCTCGTGGCGATCTTGCGGCGCTTCGGCAACCTCTCGCTGGCCGAGGACCCGCCCGCCGTCGCTCCCGACGCGTCCACCCACTCCGAGACCGAGCTCATCGAGGCGCGCGTGGCCGCCAACGCCCGGCGCCTCGCCGAGGCGGACCACTACACCGTGCTGGGCCTCGCGCCGGATGCCTCGGACTTCGAGGTTTCCGCTGCCCTGCTCACCGCCGTCGCGGCCACCCACCCCGACACCCTCCCCGGCGACGTGTCGGCCGCCACCCGCGAGCGCGCGCGCCGTCACTTCGCCGCCGTGGTGGAAGCGGGGCGCGTCCTGGGCGACACCGAGCGTCGAGCCATCTACGACGCCGAGCTCAACCGGCGGGAACGCCGGGGCGTTCACGCACCCCGAGGCGAAGCACACGCCGATCTCCTGGCCGAGCGGGCGCGCGAGGCCTTCCTCCGGGGGCAACACGCCACCTCCGCCGCGCTCCTGCGCGCAGCGTTGCGCCTGGAAGGCGACAACGCCGACGTGCTGGCGATGCTGGGCATGGCCCGGCACCTCGCCTGCCCGGGCGACCCCGACGCGGGCCTCAAGGAGTTGAAACAAGCCATCGACCTCGACGCCCACGCGGAGTACGCCAAGTTCTGGCTTGCACAGATCCACGTCGCCCGCGGCGAGCCCGAGGCCGCGCGCACGCTCCTGCGGCAGGCGCTCGAGGCCAACCAGGACTTCGACCCCGCTCGCGACGCACTGAGGAGCCTAGAGCCATGAACCCGACCGCGCAGGCGCTGATCTCCCGGGCCATCGAGGGGGCCACGGGCGCACTCGACTGGAGCGACGACAAACGCCGCAGGGTGGTGTACCTCGACGGCGGCGAGGTGGCTCTGGCGATGTCGAACCTCAAGTCCGAGTCGGCCGAGCGGATCGGGGCCGCAGCACCCGGGCTGGCGGGTGAGACGCTGCTCGCCGCCGTGGGCGCCGCCCGCCTCCGGGGCCTGCTCGCCGAGCGGGGCGGCGACGCCACCTGGACCGCCGGTCAGGTGGCGCCGCGTCGTGAACCCGTGGAGCTCGCCGCGGCGTTGTACCAGCTCGAGCTTCCGCGACCCTCGATTACCACCTACCTCCGGGCCCAGGGCTCGGGCCTGGCTTGGCTCCGGCGGCAACGACTGCCCGGTGGCCTGGCCAGCTACGTGAGCGAGCTCGACGGCACGCGCACCTTCGACGAGCGCGGCGAATGAGCGCGAGGGAAAGGGATAGCA
>CAYHRZ010000676.1:0-2771 GCA_964359125.1 uncultured Klebsiella sp.
GACCCCGAGATCTACTCGGCGGTGCCTACTCGGATGGTGCTGCGCGCCGAGCGGCCGATCCCGATCATGGTCGACGGCGACTTCCACCCCGCCGGGCAGGTGGTGACGGTCGAGACGGGGCCCCGGGTGCGTTTCGTGCTGCCGTAGCCCCCGCCCGGGCGAGCACCGCCTCGGTGGCGCCCAGGGCGCGGAGCGCGGAGACCAGGTCGCCGTGCAACGGCGCGCGCCCGCTGGCGGTGGCCTCCACGTGGACGAAGGGGCGTTGCAGTCCGGCTTTCTCCGCGAAAAACCTCGACGTGCGAGGGTCGTGGGCCGCCACCGGGTGCCCCTCTCTCGCCAAGGCCGCCAGGAACGGCACGAGGGGCCCGGCCAGGTCCACCCGCAACAGAGAGTGCGTGGCCACCACGCCGATCCGCCGGAACCGCCCGGGGCCCAGCGTCCCGTGGTCGCCGGTGTCGCCGAGGGCGAGCACCAGCGCCCGGGCGGGGCGGCCGGTGGCCCCGGAGGGCTCGCCCGTCCACGGGCCACGGGCCACGCCGCTCGCGGTGTTCCACGACACCAGCGCCGGTCCCCGGACCAGCGACACCACCGTCTCGACTTCGGGGGTCTGGGGAAACAGGTCGATCGCCGACATCGCGTCCACCCGCAGCCCGAGGGCGGCCAGGTGGTCCAGGTCCCGCGCCAGGGTCTCCGGTCCGCACGACACGTACACCGCGCGCGTTGCCACGCGCGCCACAGCCGCGAGCGCCGCGGGGGAGGATCCCCGGCGGGCTGGGTTGAGGATCGCCACGTCGAACCTGTCCTTCACCCCGCGGGCCCAGTCCTCGACGCTGGCCTCCACCACCTCCACGTTGCGCGGCGCCGCCTCGCGGGCCGACCGTGCGGCGGCCGCTACTTCCTCCACCGCCACCACCCGGGCGCGGCCTGGGGCGAGCGACAGCGCGTAGGCGCCCACGCCGCAGTACAGGTCCGCCACCGTCCGCGCGCCACCCACGTACTCGCGCACCAGGGCGTGCAAGCGTCCCGCCTGTTGCGGGTCCACCTGGAAGAAGGCCCCGGGGTGCAGGCGGTAGCGCGCCTCGTCGATGCGCTCGGCGAGGAAGGGGTCGCCGGCCACCACCCGCGGCGACGCCCCCATCACCCGCTTGCCCTCGGGGTCGGCGCGACTCACCGCCACCGAGGCGAGCCCGGGCACCGCGCGGAGCAGGGCGCCCGCGGCGCGGTGCCCGCCGCGGAACTCCCCGCCCTGGCAGGCGAGGACCAGCTGCAGCCGCCCCGAGTCGGCCGACCGGCGGAGGTCGAGCGCGTGCACCTCGGCGTGGCCGCGCAGCGCGGGGCGCAAGGCCGCGAGCCCCTCCCGCAAGCCGGGCTCCAGGACCGGGCAGCCCGGCGTGTCGACCACCCGCCCACCGTCGCGGGCGTAGAGCCCGATGGCCACCGGCTCCCCGCGGGCCACCGGGAGCTTCACCCGGTGGCGGTAGCCCTCCGTTCGCTCGGCGGGCAGCACCGGCGGCGCCAGCAGCCCGAGGTGCGGGTACAAAGACAGCGCCTCGGCGAGCCGCGCCCCCTTGCGGGACAGTTGCTCGGCGTAGTCCACGCCGGCAAAGGCACAGCCGGGACAGGTGGGGTGGTAGGGGCAGTGCACGGTTGGCGGCTATCGCGGCGCCGCGGCGGTGGTGACAAGCTGCGACGAGCCCACGCTTGACGACGCCCCCACCGTGCTTCAATTGTTCGCACAAACACCCCGACGCCCCCTTCGGTGGGGGGGTCGGGCAACCGTAACATACATCGGAGCCTTCATGTTTCTGACCCCTTGGACCACTCACGCCCGCGCCCTGCGCTTCCCCTTCGACACCACGTTCCCCGCGTTGGACGCCGACGAAGCCAACACCACGCCCACCCGCGTGCCCCGGGTGGAGATCACCCCCGGCGCCGAGGCCCACGTCGTCGTGGCCGAGGTTGCGGGCGTCCCCGCCGACGGCGTGCAACTCACGGCGGAGAAGGGCGTGCTGTCGCTCACCGCGACGGCGCCGAAGTGGGCGTGGAAACGCTCGTTCAGCCTGCCGGACGACGTCGACGTGGACAACATCAGCGCGTCGTTGAAAGACGGCCTGCTCACCATCACCCTGCCGCGCGTGCACGCGGTGCGCCCCCGCCAGATTCGCGTGGAGGGCGCCTAGAACCGCAGAGCACGCCCGCTGCGCCACGACTGAACCTGGGGAGGCCAGTCGCGACGCCGGTCGGGATCGGGGGCCATTTGCCCCGGTCCCGGCCGTAGGGCGTTTTTGACACACGCCCGCTAGAACGCTTCCCCAAATCCGAGCACCAGTCCCGGCTCGCCGGTGCTGGTGTAGGCCACGTCCAGGCGGATGTCGGCCTCGTCGCCGGGGGGCACGCGGAGGCGGAGCCCCGCCCCCGCCGTCCAGTAGGGGCCGTCGGCGACCGCGCCGTCGACGAAGGCCGCGCCGACCAGCGGCCCCCAAACCGGCACCCGCAGCTCGAGTTGCGCCTCCGACAAGAGCGGCGCCCGCGCCCGGCCGCTCGGCAGGCCCCGCAGGGCGTCCACTCCCCCCGCCGCCGGCCACCGCCACCACGGCGAACTGGGCAGCGGCGCAGCCGAGAGCGCCATCCGGGAGGCGAGGGTGACGCGGCCGACCGGCTGCTCCGCCCGCAGCTCGCCGCCGGCGCCCAGGTGGGCGTAGCTCCCGCCCTGTGCCTCCCCCCGGGAGCTCGCCACGATCGACGCGTTTAGTTCCCCTGGGAAGGGGGCC
>CAYHRZ010000677.1:0-2752 GCA_964359125.1 uncultured Klebsiella sp.
CGCCGCGGGCGACCTGATCCATCTCAGCGCCGAGGGCTACCGGGAGCTCGGCAACCGCTTCGTGGCGGCGATCACCGGCACCGACCTTCCGCCGGCCGCTACGGCGCCCCAGGGGTCGGGGGCGGCGGGTTCGGGCCGCTGAGCAGGCGCTGGAGCGCCGCCGCGTCGAGCCGCGCCGGGTGGCCGCGCCAGAGGACCGTGCCCTCGCGGACCAGCGCGGCGGCCGGGATGCCCGACACGTCGAAGCCGTTGCTGGTAAGCGAGTCCTCGTCGAGCGCCACCGGGAACCACACCTCGTTCTCGTGGAGGAACGCCATCGTGGATTGTTCGGTGGACGACCGGGTGAGCCGGGTGACGAGGATCACCGTCACCCCGGCGGCGCGCAGCTCGTCGGCGCGGGCCATCAGCGCGGGGATCTCCCGCTTGCAGTGTGGGCACCACACCTCGAAGAACACCAGGAGGGTGGCCGGGCTGTCGGCGTAGGACGCGGATCCCTGCAGCCAGCGAGCCACGCGAAGGGCCGGGGCTGGGGCGCCGAACAGCGCGATCTCCTTCCTGAGTTGCTCCGCCGACCGGCCGTACCGAGTGCCCGCGTGCTCGCGGGCCAAGTCGGCCAGCGCCTGCCGCGCGGTGGCCACGTCGCCGGCGCCCGCGGCAGCGCGGGCCGCGTCGTACAGCCGCCTGGCCGCATCGTCGTCGACGACCGCGCCCGTGCCCCCGGGAGCCGCTTCGAGGGCGACATCCACCACCCACGCCGCCGAGGGGGGCTCGGGCAGGGGGGAAGGGAGAGTGGCGCGAAAGTCGACCGGGATCCGCGTCGACCCCGAGCGCCGCCGGAGGTCCACCCGCCCCGCGAGTTGCCGGTTGGGCAGCCCGGCGAACGGCCCCACGACCACCTGCTCGGCGAGGCGAACGCTCAGTCCGGCGGCGTCGGGACGCGCGTCGTAGACGAACGACGCCGTCCAGCGCCGCCCCTCGCGGGCGGGGAGCCGCAGCGACGGCAACTCCCCGGCTTGGACGTCGTGGAAGGTCGCCGCGGTCGTCTCGCCGGTCGGCGACCGCAACGTGACCCGCAGGTCCGTCGCGAGCGCCGCCGCCACCAGGGCCAGGGCCGCGATCGGCACCCGACCGGCCTAGTTGACGAGCTTGTCGAGCGTCGCGTCGTCCAGCCGACCGGGGTGGCCGCGCCAGATCACCTTGCCGTCCTTCACCAGCGCCGCCGCCGGGATGCCCGACACGTTGTACGCCTCCGACATCGAGCCATCCTTCTCCTTCGCCATCGGGAAGTTGATGTCGCTCTCCTTCATGAACTCGAGCACCTTCTCTTCGCTGGCGCTCTTGGTGATCTTGGTGAGTCCCACCACCGCGATCCCCTTCGCCTTGAGATCCCCCTCCCGCTTGGCCAACTCGGGCATCTCGCGCTTGCAGTGCGGGCACCAGACTTCCCAGAAGACCAGCAACGTGGCCTTGCTTTCACCCAGGGCGGCCTTGCCCTGGTACCACTTCTCCACCTCGATGGCCTTGGCGTCGGTCCCGACCAGGCCCACTTCCTTGTACATCCGGTCCGCGGCCTTGCCAGCCTTGGTGTTGCCGTGCTTGGTCATCAACTCCTGGAGCTTGGCCTTGGCGGTGGCGTAGTCCATGTTCTTGGTGGCCTCGGTGACGTCCTTCATCACCGCGTTGGCCGCCTCTTCCTCGGCCGAGGAGGCCGGGCCCGCGGGCGCCTTCTTCTCCAAGGCAACGACCTTCTCCTCGAGGGCAGCGAGCCGCGCTTCCATCGCGTCGACGTCTTTTTTCTGGGCGCAAGAAGCGAGGAGCAGGAACGAAATGGTCGCGAGCATGAACGGACTCCGGGGGAAAGCGGCCACGGCGGCTAACCGGGGCGCACCGGCGCGGCGAGCCAAGGTGGCCTGCAACGGCGCCGCGCGGGGTAAACTCCTGTCACCGATGATGTCGACAACCGTCCTCCTGGCCCTCGGCGGCTGCACCGGCGAGCCCGTCGTCATCGGCGGCAGCGACCACCCTGCCACCTCCGACAGCTCCGTGCTCGGGGAGACCGGCACCGAAGAAGTGCCAGGCAGCGACACCGGCGAGCCCCGGGAGGTCACCCTCGCGTTCCTCCCCGACGGCGGCGCCTTCGTGGGCAGCGTCGAGGTGGCGCTGCGCGTGGAGGGCGGCGACGCCGACGTTGAGTTCTGCACGGCCGAACCGGACGAGACCGGGTGCAGCTTCGCGGCCTACACCGGCCCGGTGTCCCTCGACGCCTCGACGATCCTCCACGCGCGCTTGGCGGGCAGCGCCGAAGTGGAGGCGCGCTCCTTCGTCGAGATCGACTCGGGACTGCGTACCTTCGCGTCCAACATCCCGGTGCTGGTGTTCTGGACCGACGGCGGCGGCCCGGGCGACGGCGGGGGCGACACCGAGCTCGGCCTCAACGTGTTGGAACCACCCGACGGTGGCGAACTCGGCCTCCTCGACACCCCCACCGACAGCGGCCGCGCGCGGCTGAAGGTGCGCGGCTCGTCGAGTGCCGGCTTCCCCAAGAAGGCCTACGACATGGAGTTGTGGGAGGCCAGCGTCAACGACGACCGCACGGCGCCGCTGGTGGGCCTGCCCGACAACGGCGACTGGGTGCTCTACGCCCCCTACTCCTTCGACGACGCGCTGATTCGCAACCCCCTGGCGTTCACGCTGAGCAATACCATCGGTCGGTACGCGCCACGCACGCGGATGGTTGAGTTGTTCCTCGCCG
>CAYHRZ010000678.1:0-2745 GCA_964359125.1 uncultured Klebsiella sp.
CCGACCAGTGGAGCTTCTCGTCGTCCCAGCGGACCTGCGCCTCCCAGCGCTGGCGGTCGACGCGCTCGGTACCGCCGAACACCAGCACGTGATCCAGGCCGTCGCTGTCGGCGGCGCGGATGCTCAGCGTCGTGGTACCCGCGGGCTGCCGGGCGCGCGGGGCGCGAACAACGAGTTCGGGCGGTTCGCGTCGGATCCGCTTGCCGTCGCGCGGTACCGGCAGCGCCCAGCGGGCGAGCACGCCGTGGCCGTCGGCTCGGATCTCCAACTCCAGCGGGAGCGTGGCCTCCCGGAAGCTCTCGGAGAGCCGGATCGGCAGGCGGAAGGTGTGAATCCCCCCCGCGGACACCGTGGCCAGTTCCACGGGGGGATCCAAGAGCTCGATGCCGTCGACGTCGGGAAAGGCCAACCGAGCGCGCACTCCGGAGAGCGCCTGCGCCGACAGGTTCCGGAGTTCCACGACCACGGCCTCAGCGTCCAGCCGCGCTTCGACCGCCACCCGGGCGGGCTCGGCTCCCTCGACTTCCAGCGTGGTGTCGACCAGCACCGTCGGCTCACAACCGTCGCACTCGAGCACGCCCACCACCCGGTCCACTCTCCCCGGCGCCTCGCCGTCGATGGGGACGCGGGCGGTGGCCTCCGCACGGCCGCCGGCCGCGAGGGCACCGATGGGCAGCAGGCGATCGTCCCAAGCGGGGTTCGCCGACCTCAGCCTCACCGCCGCGCGGGCCAGCGGTCCGCCCCGGTTCTGGACCTGCACCACCAGTTCCGTCGTTTCTCCCGCGCGGGGGGTGCTGCGGGCGAAGAGGTCGGCGTCGACGGCCATCTCACCGGGCGGCGAGGACGCGGGCGACCAGTCGAGTCCCTTGCCCTGCAAGACATCGACGAGTCGTCCGGTCGTCTGGGCGGCGAGGGCCGGGCCCAGTGAGGTGGCGGCCCGCAGCAGGCTGTCGCGAGCGGGAGCCACCCCCGAGGTGAGGAGCGCGGCGGCCACCTCGAGCGGCTCGTCGCGCTGCGTTGCGCCTTCAATCCCGGTGGCGTCGCCCCAGTACACCAGCGGCGTGTCTGGCGAGAGGCGGGATCGTACACGCTCTTCGTCGGCGTACCAGATGCCCGCGTCGCTGAGCCCGAGCGGGTACAGCGCGAGGTCCGGCACCAACCCCACCCCGGCCACCCGGGCGTCGTCGTCGAGCACGTACTCGGCCACGGTCAACTTCAGCTTCAGCCCCTCCGCGAGCGGGTACAGCGTCTGGACGGTGCCCTTGCCAAAGCTGGTCTCGCCGACCAGGAGCGCCCGGTCGAGGTGGAGCAGGGCGCCCGCGAGGATCTCCGCGCCCGACGCCGTCTCGTGGTCGATGAGCACGACCACGGGCCCGTCGTAGGCGACGGCTTCGGGCCGCGCGTCGACGTTCCGAAGCAGCCCTGGCACCTTCTCGCCACCGCGCCCGGCGGTCATGACCAGGCGGCCGCTGTCGACGAACATGTCGGCCGTCTTGGCCGACTGGATCAGGGAGCCGCCGGTGTTGCCGCGCAGGTCGATGACGAGGCCCACCTCGAGGGCCTCGGCGGCGCGGAGCGCGGCGATGGCCGCCGTCAGGTTGGTGGTGGTCTGCTCCGAGAAGTGTTCGACCTTCACGACGCCGACCCCGCGAGGCCCCACGGCCTGGGTAACGTTGGGAATGGTGATTTCACGGCGTTCGAGGTCTACTTCGAGCACCTGGATCCCTCGCGCGACCGACAGGTGCACGGAGGTCCCGGGACGTCCTCGGATGCGCTCGGTGGCGTCGGCGGGGGTCATGCCGACCGTGCTGGTGCCGTCGATCCGGGCCAACCGGTCGTCGGCCCGCAGGCCGCCCTCGGCGGCAGGCCCTCCCGGGAACACGGCGATGACGGTGAGCTGTCCCTCGACCGTCCGCAGCGTGACGCCGATGCCGGTCAGCGTGCCGGAGAGCCGCTCGTCGAAACGCTCCAACGAGTTGCCGCTGAGTACCACGGTGTGCCGATCCAGCGTCGACAGGGCACCGCGGAGGATCTCCCCGCGGAGGTCCACGTCGTCGGGGATGGGCAGCCCAGCGCTGCGGACGGCATCTTCGAGGCGGGCGAGGTCGGCGGCCAGGTCCCCCGTGAAGTGCACCGTGGTGTGCCAGCGGCCAGCGCGCAACTTCACCACGTCGGTGCCCTCCGACGTCTGCAACCACTCCACCACTTGCTCGAGGTGGTCGCCCGCCGCGCGGAACATCTCGACCCCCACGATCCGTTCGGGCCAGAGGTAGCGCTCCTCCACCAGTCGCACCGCGCCCCGGTAGACTCCGAGGTCGGCGGCGAGCGCGGCGGCGGCGAACAGCAGCACGGGGCGACAGGGTATAGGGACCTCCGTGCCCCGCGCCACTGACAACTCCGACGAGCGGCTGCCTTTCGCGACCGTCGACGTCGCGCGCGAGGCCCGGACCGGCTTCCCCGAGGTGGTCCTCGGCCAGGGAAAGTCGGCGGCCGAGGTGGCGGGCGTGCTGGAGGTGCTGCGTTCGCGCGGCCAAGTCGGTCTCGCCACGCGCGTCAGCGCGGAGCAGGGCGGGGCGGTGGTCGCCTTGCTCGGCGGCGACGCCCGCTACGACGCGCGTTCGCGCACCGTCGTGGTGGGTGAGCCCGCCCCCGGCGTGGGGCTCGTGGGCGTGGTCAGCGCGGGCACGAGCGACGGGGCCGTCGTGGCTGAAGTGGAGGTGGTGGCTCGGGTGCTGGGAAACGAGG
>CAYHRZ010000679.1:0-2743 GCA_964359125.1 uncultured Klebsiella sp.
CCGCGCGCTTGCTCGGCCCCGGCCAATGGACCTACGACGGCCCGAGCGCCCAGGCCGAGCTCACCACCTTCGCGGCGGCGGATCTCGACGCGCGGCTGCGCGGCGTCAGCATCGGCGGCCGCCCCCTCAGCCTCGTGGCCGACCCGCCCCTGCCGCGTGCGGCTGTCCGGGCGGCCCGCACCACCGACGCCCGACGCCGTCGCGAAACGACCCCGGGGTTCACTCGCCCCGGTACGCGGCTCGACGAGGAGGGTCGCTGGTCGCTCACCCCCGAGGCCTTGGCCCTGGCCACCGGCGAGCGCGCCCGGGGCCGCGCCGTCGTCGACGCCGGGTGCGGAGCGGGCGGAAACACCATCGGCTTCGCGCGCGCCGGGAGCCCCGTCGTGGCGGTGGAGCGCGACGGCCGCAGGCTGGCCGACGCGCGCCACAACGCTCGCGTGTATGGCGTGGAGGACCGTGTTCGCTTCGTCCACGGCCGCGCCGAGGACCTGCTGCCGGGGATCGACGCTGAGATTCTCTTCGTGGACCCGCCCTGGGGCCGCGAGTGGTCGCGGGGCCGCACCACGCTGGCGGACCTGCCCGAGTTGCAGGCGATCCTCGGCGCCGCGGGGCGCTTCGCCGAGGTCTGGGCCAAGGTGCCGCCGTCCTTCGACCCGGGCGAGGTGCCGGGGGCTCGCGCCGAGGCGGTGTACGGCGTGGCCCGGGGCGACGAGCGCAGGGTGAAGTTCCTCTTGTTGCGCTGGCGGCCGTAGGGCCGGGGACAGGGAACCAGGCGCGTACCGCCCGGCGCCGCCTCCCCCGCTCGGCTACGATGCGGCGATGCTCCTCAGCCTGGTGACCGCGTGCGCGCTCGTCACCGACGCGGACCTGAGGTCGCGGATGGACCTCGACGGCGACGGCGAGGCACGACCTGCAGACTGCGACGACGGCGACCCCTCGGTGGGCGCGGCCGCGACCTTGTTCGTCGACGCGGACCTCGACGGCTACGGCGGCGCCGCCGAGCTGACCGAGTGCGCCCCCGAGGCGGGCGTTTCCGCCCTGTCCGGCGACTGCGACGACGACGATGCCACCACGTTCCCGGGCGCGGCCGAGGCCTGTGACTACGAAGACAACGACTGCGACGGCGTGGTCGACAACGGCGTCGAACCGCCGACCTGGTATTTCGACGGCGACAGCGACGGCTACGGGACGGGCGCGACGACCGACGCGTCCTGCGTGGCCCCGGCCGGCTACGTGGCCGAGTCGGGCGACTGCAACGACGCCGACGACTCCCTGAACCCCGAGACGCGGTGGTACCCCGACAACGACGGCGACGGCTACGGCGACACGAACGCGCCCACCCTCTCCTGCGACGCACCGCCCGACCTGCTTCGCGACGGGACGGACTGCGACGACGCCGACCCAGCGGTGAATCCCGCCGGGCAGGAAGTGTGCGACGACTCCAACACCGACGAGGACTGCGACGGGGTGGCGGACAACGACGATCCCACCGCGCTGCCCGATGCCTTCCATACCTTCTACGCCGACAGCGACGCCGACGGCTACGGGGACGCCAGCACCGTCACCTACGCCTGTGACGCGCCCTCCGGGTACGTGAGCGACGGTCGCGACTGCGACGACTCGACCGTGGCGAGCGGCATCGAGTGCGGGTGGATCGACGTCAGCGCGGGTTGGTCCGCCGCCTGCGGCCTGCGCGGGAGCGGCCTGGCCGAGTGCTGGGGAGCCGACGTCGACGGCTTGCTCTCCCCACCCGCAGGCGCCTTCACCGCCGTCGAGTCCAGCCGACGCGCCAACACGGCGTGCGGCCTGCGAACCGACGGCACCATCGAGTGCTGGGGCGACGTCGCCCGCTCCCCGCCCGGTGGCACGTTCCAGTCCGTCGAAGGCGGTGCCTACGACTTCTGTGCCCTCGGCACCGACAGCACCATCACGTGCTGGGGCGACTACCTGTACGCCGCGCCGTCCGGCTCCTACACCGACGTGGCCACCGCTGGGTACGCCGCCGTCGCGCTGGCGGCGGACGGTACGGCGACCTCGTGGGGATCCACGGCGTACGGGCCAATCGACCTTCCGAATGCCGACTACACCGCCGTTTCGGCCGGGTACTACTGGATATGCGGGCTGCGCGCCGACGGGTCTGCGGACTGTGTCGGCGACAGCCTCCCCCTCACCCTGTACTACACCAGCGAAGAGAGCCTGGTGAACTACCCCGGCCCGAACGCGGCCGTCGTCCCGGGACACTCCCACGTCGCCTTGCTCGACGCCGATGGCGCCGTCACGATTGTGGACGACACGAACAGTTCCGCCTGGGAGTCGATGCCCAGCGCCGCATGGCTCAAACTCGACTTCCAACCCGACTATGGGTGTGGCATCGAGGCGGACGCGTCGATCGCGTGCTGGGGCAGCGACTACTACGGCGAGGGACAGACCACGCCACCGGAGTGAGGGCCCGGCCTGTCGTCTTCACGCCGGGGCCAGCCCGGTGGCGGCGGTCGGACGGCACGTGGCGCCGCGGCGGTTGACCTGCCGGCGGGGCGCCGGCCGGTCGCGGCGGAGCCAGGCGGTGATGGCGACCGGCTGGGGGGGAAGATCGGGCGCACGGCGTTGCCCGGCCCTCCGCAAAGGGTGTAGCCTCGGCGGGCGAGAACGAGAATGTCCCATGAACTCCCCCTCCGCTGGGCCGTTGCGGCCTTGGCCTGCGCGACCATCGGCTCGACATCCTGCGCCACCCACGAACCCGCGA
>CAYHRZ010000680.1:0-2731 GCA_964359125.1 uncultured Klebsiella sp.
TTGGGCGGGATCGCCAAGGGGTACGCCGTCGACCGCGCGATGGAGGTGCTGAAGGAGGCGGGGATGACGCGCGGCCTCGTGCAGGTGGGGGGCGACCTCCGCGTCTGGGGGCCCGGCCCCGTCCACGATCGCTGGCGCGTCGGCATCCGCCACCCGGTGCGACGCGACCGCGTCGTGGGCGCGCTGGGACAGGGTGCCGACTTGCTCGGCGACATCCTCGCCCACGGTCGCACCGTGATGGCCTTCGGCTGCACCGGGACGGCCCACGCGGCGCTGGCGGCGGCCCGCACCCACTGCGCCTGCCGCGTCCAGTTCCAACGCGCCCTCGACCAGTTGCCGGTGGTCCGCGAGCAGTTGGCCGACATGGCGGCGAAACTGTTCACCGCCGAGGCGGTGGTGCGCTGGGCGGCCAGCGACCCCGCCCTGCTCGCGGAGCGCTCCCTCACCGCCAAGGTCATAGCCAGCGACCTCAGCGGCGAGATCGTCGACACCTCCTTGCAACTGCACGGCGGCTACGGCTACATCGAGGAGACCGGCGTGGCGCTGATGAGCCGCGACGCCCGGATCACGCGGATCTTCGAGGGCGCCAACGACGTGCTGCGCTTGCACCGGGGGCTCATGGCCGTCACCCGGCCCGCCGCCACGGAGGGCCCCTGGTCCGCGCGGCTCGCCGAGGGCATCGCCGGGGCCCGGGAGCGGCTCGGGTCGCGCCTGCTCCGCGACCACGTGGCCCTGCACGCCATCGGCACGCTCGCCATGCTGGCCGACACCGCGCTCGCGGCCACCCTCCGCGCCGACGACGAGGGCACGCCGGAGGCCTGGGCCTTGGCCGCCCGCTGGCAGCACCTGGCCGAGGGGCTTGTCCCGTTGCCGCCCTCGGGCACCACTGCCCTCTGCCTGGGGGGTGAAGCGTGAAGGTGCTCTTCGTCTACCCGCGCTTCGCGCGCCACGCCGAGTCGAATCCGGAACTGCTCAGCTTCGTGCCCATGAAGGAGTACCTGGGATCGCCGTCGCTGGGCATCGCCGCCCTCGCCGGCGCCACGCCGGCAGGCATCGAACTGGAGTACCGCGACGACCGCCTGGACGCGGCCGACCACCCCACCGACGCCGACGTCGTGGCCCTCTCCTTCTTCACCCCCGCCGCCAGCCGGGCCCTGTACCTCGCCGACTACTTCCGGGGCCTGGGCAAGAAGGTCGTGGCCGGAGGCATCTTCCCGACGTTGATGCCCGACGAAGTCGCTCCTCACGTCGACAGCGTCGTGGTCGGCGAGGGCGAGCCGGTGTGGGCGGAGATCCTCGCCGACGCGGCCCGGGGACAACTCAAACCACGGTACCGCCCGGGGCCCGCCGACGTCGACACCCTGCCGCCGCCCGATCTCTCGTTGTACTTCGGCTCCGAACGCGCGGACTTCCGGCCCGACGACTACCCCCTCCAGGTGTCGCGCGGCTGTCCCCTCGCCTGCCACGCCTGCGCGCTGCCCACGAGCATGGGCAAGAAGAGCCGCGCCCTGCCCATGGCCCACGTGCTGGCGCAGGCTCGCCAAGTCGCGGCAGGCGGGCGCCGGGCCTGCCTCACCGAGGACACCGGCTGGCTCCCCGGCACGCCCGGGGCGCGGCGCATGGCGGAACTCCTGCGGCACCTGTTGGCGGAAGACCGACCCCTCACGGTCTCGTACATCGGCGTGTCGATGCCGATGATCCTGGCGGCGCCCAGCAGCCTGTTGACGCTCGCCAAGCAAGCGGGCGTCGACATGTTCTACCTCGTCGGCGGCTTCGACCCGGTGACGATGAACGCGTTCTCCGGGGAGAATCCCCGCGCCTACCTGCGCGCCGTCGACGCCATCAAGAAGTCCTGGGACCACGGCATCGAGCCCTACACTTCTTTCTTGCTGGGCAACGAGGGCGACGACGAGGGCACCGTGGACCGGATGCTCGCGTTCGCCGAGGAGAGCAAGATCCAGAAGGCCGAGTTCGCGATCTTCACGCCGTACCCGGGTACGCCCTCGTGGCACGACCTCGTCGGGCAGGACCGTATCCTCAGCCGGGACTGGTCCAAGTACAACGACGCGAACGTGGTTTTCGCCCCGCGGAAGATGTCCCCCGACGCCCTGCACCGCGGCTACCTGAGGCTGTGGCGCGAGTTCTACGCCGCGCGACCCGAACAAGCGCAGCGCTCCGAGTACGAGCGCACCATCCAGTTCTGAGGAAAAATGCAGACCTCCGACTACTACCGCCTGCCCTGGACGCTCAACGACAACGTGCTGTCTTGGTTGGAGCCGACCAAGAAGTGCAACATCTACTGTGAAGGTTGTTACTCGACCAACGAGAGCAACAGCCACAAGTCGATGGCTGACATTCGTCGTGACATGAACACCTTCGTGTCGCAACGCAAGATGGACAGCGTTTCGATCGCCGGCGGCGACCCCCTCACCCACCCGGAGATTGTCGACATCGTCCGGGTGGTGAAGGAGGACTACGGGCTCAAGCCGGTCATCAACACCAACGGCCACGCGATGACCCCTTCGGTGCTACGAGACCTCAAGAAGGCCGGCCTTCACGGCGTGACCTTCCACGTGGACAGTTCCCAGTCCCGCCCCGGCCACAAGCGGCGTACGAACCTCGAACTCAACGAGTTGCGACTGCAGTTCGCCAAGATGGTGGCCGAGGAAGGGGGCATCTCGTGCGCCTTCAACTCCACGGTCTTCCGCGACACCATGCACGAGGTGCCGGC
>CAYHRZ010000681.1:0-2727 GCA_964359125.1 uncultured Klebsiella sp.
GATCCAGGCGTCGGGCATGCGGAGGCTGCCCTCGTCGAACTCGCCGACGCCGCCCTTGTCGAGCGCCATGCCTTGGGGTGTCCAGACCAGGCCGTCGGGGGAGGTGGCGTGGCATAGACGGTTGCCGATGTCGTTCTGGTAGCAGGCGTAGTACATGTGGAAGTCGGCGCCGGGCTCCCGGACCACGGTGGGCATGTGCACGTGGATGCCGTCGATGGTGGTGCGGTCGTAGTCGATGGTGAGGACCGGGTTGCCCGCGTAGCGCTCCCAGTTGACACCGTCGGTCGATGTCGCGACACCAATCTGCCGATATGGGTACCCGTCCGCCATCTCGCCGGTCCAGTACAAGAACCAGGTGGCGCTCTCGTCGTCGTAGAACACCTCGCAGTGCAGGGTGTTGGCGCCGTCCCAGTAGTCGCCGCCGGGCTCGATCACCGGGTCGGTGGCGGGCACCCACGTGAGGTGCTCCGGGGGAAGGGGCAGTCGCTGTCCACCAAAAACCACGGCGCCGCCGCCGCTGACCTGTACCGTCAGGGACTCGCCCCCCGCGTCGATCGACACCGAGCCCGCGGTCGTCATGCGTAGTCGGAGGGAGGCGGTGAAGTAGTCGACGGGGTCGGCAATCAGCGTGGCCGTGTCATCGGTCAGGCGCAGCACGCCGTCGACCACCTCGCCGCCGTCCCAGGCGCCCTGGTCGGTGGTGAAGTCGTCGGTGTAGTCGAGGGCCAGGGCCCGGGAGGCGAGGAGCAGCATGGGCGGATCATAGCGCCGGTCGCGTTACCGTGGCGCCGTGCTGTCCCGCCTCGGCCCGGCCCCGGTGCCGCTCTTGTGCGCGCTCCTGGTCGTGGGCGTCGCCGCCTTCGGCGCGCTGGTGCCCATCGGCAGGCCGAGTCGCACGCTGGAGCCAGCGCAGGCCTACGGCATGGTGCTCGGGGCGGGCCTGCTGGGGGCCTGGGCGGTGGCGCTGGCGATCAGCGCGTGGGGCCTCTCACGGGTGGAGGGCCCAGCCACTGTGCTCGTTCCCGCGATGAGCCCGGGCGTGTTCGACCTGCTCTTCTCCTTGCCGCTCCTGGTGCTGGTCCCGGTGGCCGGGGGCGGACTGTTCGCCATGGCCCGGGGCAGTTTCACGCTGGCGCCATTGCTGTGCGCGGCGTTCTGGGTGGGCCTGTGCGCCCTGAGGGAGACCGACGGTGCCACCTACGTGGCCTCGGGGCGGGTGGTGGCGCGGCAGGGCTGGCTGTGGGTGCGCACCGAGGTGGCCGACGTCGCGCGGGTACACGACGTGGTGGTGGTTCGCGACAGCTACCGGGGGGCCGCTTCCTACGTCGTGAAACTGGAGTTGCTCGAACCCGCCCGTTTCCCGGCCCTGGCGGCGCGGGAACGGCGCTACCGGGTGGAAGCCGAGGCCCGAGCCGAGGCCGCGCGGTGGAAAGAGGCGATCGGACAGTTACAAGGCGGGCCGTGATCGTCGTCCGCTCCGTGGCCGAGGCCGCCGTGTACTGCCACCTCACCGGGCACGCGGTGATCGCGCGGCGCTCGCCCCGCCCGTCGGCGCACGTGTGGGACTGCATGTGGCGCGACGAGGCTCGCCAACTCGTCTTCGTCGAGCAGCCGAGCGATGCTCTGTCGCGACTTGTCGATCGCGACGGCTTCGCGCAGGTGGGCGCGGAGCTCCTGGGCTCCGTCCCGGCCACGCCGCTGGGCTTCGTGCGCGGCGAGGCGCGGCGCTGCGTGGGGGACCTGTTGCTGGCCGCCTACGCCTTCGGCGAGGCCTTGCGGCACGGGCACGACCCGGTCCTCGTCGACGCGCGTTCGCGGGCCGACGAGCGCCGCAGCGTCTGGATCGCGGCGATGCCCTCCCTCCCTGACGCGCGACCGCTCGCGCTGGTGCCGCTGCCGGGGCACGCCTTCGAGCCGCCCTCGGCCCTGGGGGCATGGCTGTCGCGACCCGTGCCGTTCTCGATCGACGAGATCCCCGAGGAGATGGGCGTTGTTGCCCGGGGCGACGACGGCCGGTTCCTGGCGCGGCACCCCGCGCACACGCTGGCCTGGCTCGCGGTGAGCGAGGCAAAGGACGTTGTAGCGATCGAGCCGCTCCGCGGTCGCGCGGCGCTGGCGGCCATCGTGGAGCACGGTTTCTCGCTGCTCGAGGTGCAGAAGGCCCGGCTGCGGGCCTGCGGGCAGGCGGGGGACCCGCTGGACCAACTGCTCGCCGACGGCCTCGGCCAGGGCCGCCACCGGGTGATCCTGGACCTCCGGTCCGGCGGGGACCGCGTGCGGTTCGTGGAGTTGGAAACCCGGGACCCTCGTTTCCGGGGCGCCTTGCTCGCGGCCCGGGTCGACGACGACGAGCGGGTCCTGGGCTTCCGCCTGGTGGAGGGCCTCGACGGCTACGAGATGATGGGCTTGCTCGACGCCACCGCGCCCCACCTGCCGGGTCCCGCCGGTGAGCCGCCGCTGGCGGTGTCGTCGGCGCGCCTGGAGGCGTCGCTGCAACAGATCGGCGCGGGGGTGCGACCGTTGCTGGAGGCGCTCGTGGACCTCTCGCGGGCCGCCGAGGTGGTGGCCTCGCTGGCGCCCCGGCTGGGCGACGCGGCGCTGGCCTTCCTGGGTACTGCCGAAGAACTGTCAGCCATCGACGCGCGCTACGCCGAGTTGTGGAAGCGAGAGCCGCCCCGGGTCCGCGCCCCGTCGTCGCAGGTGAGCCTGCGCATCGCCGTCGCCACT
>CAYHRZ010000682.1:0-2726 GCA_964359125.1 uncultured Klebsiella sp.
CCACCAGCACCCCGGTGGGGCTGGCGCTGCGCTTGCCGATCTCCTCGGCCAACTCCACGCTGTCGACGTCGTGGACGAGCGCGGCGCGCCCCACCACGTACTTCACCTTGTTGCGTTGCAGCGCGCCGATGAAGTGCCAGGTCGCACCCGTCACCAGGTCGGCCTTGTCGCGTAGCTCCTGGGCGTAGTTCTCGCCGAAGTGGAGCTGTCCCGCGGCCATCGCCTCGCGGATGTCGTCCGGTGGGCGGGTCTTGCTCACGGCAACCAGGGTGACGTGCGCAGGAAGGGCGGCGCGGACCCGCGCGAGGTTCTGGGCGATGGTACCGGTGGGCATGGGCGGCCGCCTAACGGGGCGGTCGCCTCGCGGGGATGCCCATCCCTCCGCCTCCTCCCCCGCTTGCGGGGGAGGCCGGGAGGGGGCATCAGGAGATCCCGCCGGAGCGGGTGGCCGGGTGCAACCGGGTGCTGCCCCCCTCCGGCTTCGCCACCTTCCCCCGCGGGCGGGGGAAGGCGAGGTTGAGGGAAGCTTCCCGGGTGCTGCCCACGGTTGCGAGACCGAGCGGCCCGCCGGGGGGGCGCCGTGGCGGGCGGTCAGGGCTGCGCGCAGCAGCCGGCGTCGCGGTACACCGTGGCGTGCTGCCCGAAGGTGGAACAGCGTCCCTCGCCGTCGTGCAGCACCCACGAGGACTGTTCGAACTGGGTGAAGCCGAAGAAGGTGGAGTCGGAGAGCACGACCTCGCCGGTCGTGGCGACGACGGTGAGTTCGATCGTCTGGCCTTCCACGGTGTGACAGTCGCTGCTGCCGTCGATGCAGGCTTCGCCGAGCCACGCCTCCGCGCCCGACTCGTTCACTGCGCCGAGGCGGTAGCCGCCCCGCGTCGTGCGATCGACCGTCACGCCCATCCACTCCTCGTCCCCCTGTCGCACGCCGACGACGGACCAGCTCACGTCGTCGAGGCAGAAGAAGCCGGTGTAACCGGCCGTGTCGTCGTCTTCGGGCGCCTGGTCGTCTCCGGTGTCGCTCGGTGTTGGCGCGGGCCAGTCCTCCGCGTCCGAGCCGGGCGAGCAGCCGAGCAGGAGGGCCGCGAGAACCGGCGCTAGCGGGCCCGGTGGTCGCGCCCGTGCGGTGGGAGGGGCATCCGCGCGCGTCGGCGTCATGCGCCGAGCACGTCGCCCGCGTCGGGCCCGTCGCGTGGCGTCAATCCTCCCTCGTCCCAGCCTACTCCCTCGCACCGCGCGGTGTACCAACTGGCAAGGCAGGTACGCAGCGGCTCGCAGTGCATGAGGAGGTAGACCGCGTGGCCGATGGTCGCAGCCGCCGGGAGCTCGGCGAGGTGGCGGGGAGCGAGATCCTGTTCGAGCAGGCGATCCAGCGCTTGGTCGGCTGCGGCCTGCCGCAGCGTGTTTTCTGGGCCGTAGGAAAAGGCATTGCCTAGGTAGTCGCATCGCGCGGTCACAATCGTCTCCTGGCACGCTGGTTGTCCCCACTGGCACCGCTCCGGGGCGAGACGGCTCGCGACGACGTTGCCCGAGGCGTCTCGTACCTCGTAACTGGCGCTCTGGTAGATGTACCACACGTCGCCGTTCGGCTCATGGAAGAGGGAACTCTCCGCCTTCATCGTGCCGGTTCCCAGCAGGATGAGGCCCCCCGCCGCTACCGCCGGCCTAACCGACACAGGGCTGAGGCCCTCGGCCGCAGGGCTCACCCCCAACTCGTACATCGTGAGCAACCAGGTCCAGCTAATCCCGTTCTGCACCCTTACCTCGAACGTATAGCTGGCTTGGCCGTCGATTCGAGTCGCGACCGTGTACCCCGCATAGCTGGAGCGGCCCGTGGCCGGCGTGTCCGAGAGGACGAGGAACGTGAAACGTTTGCAGTCCCCAAGGAGCAGCCAGAGGTAGCCGTCCAGGTAGGCCGTCGCCTCGCCCAGCCCCTCGCTCGCGCCCACCCAGGGCATGCCCACGTAGTAGGCCTCCCCGTCGTACGCCGCAGCCACGAGGCCCCAGCAGGTGACCGTGTCGCCGATACTCGACGCGAGCGCATCGACCAGGCGCTGGGAAGTCGGCCGGCCGTCGAAGCGAGGGGTCACCCCGGACACCTCGAGGTCGGGTCGTGTGGTGTCGACCAGCATGCCGCTCGGCGGCGGCGCGGGGCGGCGCGCTCGGCGATTCCCTCTACCGGCCTCGCACCCGCACCCAGCACCCGGCGCTGGCAGGAACGGATCGTCGCTGATGCGCGTGTCGCGACCCGTTGACGCGGAACCGATGCGGGCATCCATGGGCTAGTTCTGCCGGAGCATGCCATTGAGGGTGAAGGTGACCGCCGGGGTCGTGCCGGTGAGGCTCGACACCTCCCACCGGATGTAACGCAAGAGGCCGGCAACGTTGAGCTTCGAGGAGGTGTTGGTGGTGGAGACGACGGGGAAGGTGCCAGCCACCACCCACCCGTCCTCGGAGTCGAGCTGCATGCCGGTGATGACGCGGATGGTTGCGGTGGGCGAGGCGGAGCCCTCGAGGGCGGCCACATAGAGGAGGATGTCGGCCTGGTCGTACCGGGACACGTCGAGCGCCTGCGCGAGCGGCTGCTTGGTGGCGGTGGTGGTGCGAACGGGCTGCGGGGTCAGGGTGAAGGGAGCGGCCAAGTTGAGTTCCTCGGGTTCGGGTTGGTGCTGCAGGTCGCGACACCCTGGCACAGGTATTGCGAGGCGGCGGCGGCGGCGGCGGCG
>CAYHRZ010000683.1:0-2718 GCA_964359125.1 uncultured Klebsiella sp.
TATTGATGTGGTTGACCTCAGGCGCGCAAGCCCGCTTTTGAGGTATTCCATAGTTAAAACCGGTAAAGTCCTCTATGAAAGGTCTCCGGGCATTTTCAACGAGTTTTGTTCGCTCGCCTTCAGGGCCTATGTTGACACAAAGAAACTGCGCGATGCCCGCGCAGAGGGCGAGCAGCAGTCCGCTCACGCGGCCTCCGCGAAGCGACCGTCGAGCATGCGCAAGCGACGCGGGAAGCGGGCCGCGAGTTCGAGGGAGTGGGTGACGACGATCAGCGTGGCGCCACGGTCGCGGTTGAGATCGAGCAGGAGCGCCATCACGTCGTTCGCGGTCTGCGGGTCGAGGTTCCCCGTGGGCTCGTCGGCGAGGACCAGCCCGGGGTTCATCAACAGCGCCCGGGCGATGGCCACCCGTTGCTGCTCGCCCCCGGACAGTTCTCCGGGCTTGTGCCCCACGCGGTGGCCCAGGCCCACCGCGTCGAGGGCCGCACGGGCCCGTTCCCGGGCCTCTGACTTCGGCACCCGGGCGATCATGGCCGGGATCGCCACGTTGTCCAGGGCGGAGTGATCCGGGAGGAGGTGGTGGAACTGGAAGATGAAGCCCACGGTGCCGTTTCGGAGGCGGTCGATTTCCGCCTGCGGCCGCCGGTACAGCGGCGTGCCGTCGAGCGACACGACGCCCTCGGAGGGGGCCTCGAGGCCACCGAGGATGTGCAAGAACGTGGACTTCCCGGAGCCGGACTGCCCCACCAGGGCCGCGCACTCGCCCGGCTCCAGGCGGAGGTCCGCGCCCTTGAGCACCTCGATGCGCTCACCCCCCTTCTGGAAGGTCCGCACCAGGCCGCTCACCTCCACGCGAACGCCCATCACTCGTACCGCAGCCCGTCGACCGGGTCCAGCCGCGCGGCGCGGCTCGACGGGTACAACGTGGCGAGGAAGCAGATGAGGAGCGCGCCGATGGCGACGACGGCGACCGTTTCCGGCACCACAACTACCGGCAGGGAATCGAGGTAGTACACGTTGGTGTCGAGGGGGTAGCGGTAGCGGGACAAGAGGGCGCAGCCCGCTAACCCGAGCGACACCCCCAGGCCGGTGCCCACCACGCCCACCGACACTCCTTCCAGCACGAAAATCCAGCGAATCATCCGCGCCGTGGCGCCCATGGCCTTGAGGATGGAGATCTCGCGGCTACGGGTGATCACCATCACGACCAGGTTGGTGACGATGCCGAGGGCGGCCACGCTCACGATCTGCGCGAGGATGATGCCCATCACCCACTTCTCCATGGCCAGCGCGCGGAACAGGGCCTCGTTCATCGTGAGCCAGTTCTTGGTGTAGTAGGGGTGGTGCAGCGCGTCTTCGATCGCCATGCCCACGTCGGCGACGTCCCAGAGGCGTGACTCCTCCACCCGCACCTCGATGGCGGTGGCCTCCCCCGGCATCTTCATGAACTCCTGGGCGTCCTGGAGGGCGATGTAGCTCCACTTGGTGTCGTACTCGTACATCCCGGTGTGGACCAGCGCCGCGACCCGGAAGGTGCGCGTGGTGGGCATGGGCATGCCCAGGGCGCCATAGCCGCCCCCGATGGGGTTGATGATGTGGACCCGGTCCCCGGGGTAGACGCGCAGGGTTTCTGCCAGGCCCTTGCCGAGGATAATCCCGGGCAGTTGCTCGGTGTCGCCGATGTCCTGTGCGACCGCCGGCGCGGGGGCATGAAGGTTCGTGACAATCGCGAGGCGCTCGTCGTCGGAGGCGGGCTCGCCCTGGGGGCCCACCTTGATGTCCCTGGCGATGTCGGTCACGCCGGTGGCGCGGGTGGGATCCACGCCCTTGAGCACCGCGCCACTGACGCCGAAGGTGCTCTTGAGCATCACCTCGGTATAGGTGAACGGTGCTGCGGTTACGACGCCCTCGATGCCGGCGATCGTGTTCACGGCCTTCTCGGGATCCTCGATGGGGCCACCGTAGGCCAAGACGATGAGGTGGGCCTGGTTGCCGAGGATCTTCTGGCGCAGGTCGATCTCGAAACCCTGCATCACCGAGAGCACCATGATCAACACCGCCACGCCCACGGTGACGCCCGCCACGGAGAGCACCGCGATCAGCGAGATACCCGCGTCTTGCCTGCGCGATCGCAGGTGCGACAGCGCGATCAGCAGCTCGAAGTCCACTACGCTCGCTTGCGGAGGGTGGGGAAGAGGATCACGTCGCGGATGCTGTGGGCGTTGGTCAACAACATGACGAGGCGGTCGATGCCGATCCCCTCCCCGGCGGTGGGGGGCATGCCGTAGCTCAGCGCGTCGATGTAGTCGGCGTCGAAGTGCATGGCCTCCTGGTCCCCCGACGCGTGCGCCGTGGCCTGGGCCGCGAACCGCCCGGCCTGGTCCACCGGGTCGTTGAGCTCGTTGAAGCCGTTGGCGATCTCCCGACCGGCGATGAACAGCTCGAAGCGGTCGGCGATCTCGGGGTTGCCGTCGTTACGGCGGGCCAGCGGGCTGATCTCCACCGGGAAGTGGGTCACGAAGGTGGGGTTGAGCAGCGTTCGCTCCACGTCGACATCGAAGACGTGTTCCCAGAACCGGCCCAGGGTCCTGGGCAACGCCGAGGCGTCGGCGGCGGGGTGCGTCTCCACGAAGCGGTCGCGCAAGCGGTCGATGTCGTAGACCTCGGTGACGTCCAGGCCCAGCGCCCGCGCCACCGCCTCGTCGTAGCGTACCTGCT
>CAYHRZ010000684.1:0-2717 GCA_964359125.1 uncultured Klebsiella sp.
GCGGGAAGGGTGGTGTAGTCGAACCACACCTCGTCGCCCTCCTGACGCAGCGAGAAGTGCCCCGGGCCGGTCACGAACGCGAAGCGCTGCACGTTGATGCCCTGGGCCCCGCCCCCGCGGCAAACCACGTGTTTCTCGAAGCGGTCGAAGAAGGGGAGCAGGTCGTTCTGCCCCTCCTGGACGACCACCTCGCCCTCGGCGCCGACGACCTCGTCGAGGCGCACCGGGAGGCCCCCCTCCCACAGCCGCTTCATCTCTCGCTTCGGCAGGCCGTGCATGTAGTTGCGCTGCTCCTCGGCGGAGAGCGCGGCGAGCGCGGCGCGGAAGGTGTCCAGGTCCGGCGCGAGGGTGGGGAGAGGGACGGTGTTCATCGGGCGGCGCGATAACCCAGCACGGCCCCACCCCTCCGGCGCCGGATTCCGCGTGTTCCACCTGCTCGGCAGCATCCTGCAGCGACAACGCCAGCGCTCGCTGGCCGCCACCGTCGTGCTCGCCGCGTTGGCCACGCTGGTGCTGCACCTGGTCGCGGGCATGAGCCTCGCGCCCGCGCTCTACGAGACCCTCCGCGTGTTCGTGCTCGAAGCCAACACGGAGGTGGGCCACGATGCACCCGCCTCGCTGCGCCTGTCGCTCTGGGCGATGCGCTTCGTGGCACCGGTGCTCACCGCCGGTCTCGCGGCGGAGCTCGTCCACGGCCTCGGCCTGTTCCACCTCCCCACGCTGTACCTGCTCCTGGGTATCTTCCCACGTCAACACGTCATTATCGGCGGCCTGGGGCGACTCGGCCGCCACGTCGCGCAGCGCCTCGCCCGCGCGGGCATGCCGGTGGTGGTGATCGAGCGCGATGCCGAGAACGACTTCATCGCCGAGGTCCGGCGCATGGGCGTGCCGGTGATCCTCGGCGACGCCGCCGACCCCGCCACGCTCCGGCACGCGGGGTTGCGGCACTGCGCGCACCTGGTGTCGGTGACCAGCCGGGACCTCGTGAACCTCGACGTGGCGCTGGTGGGACTGGCCTGCCGCCGGGCCAGCGACCTCGCCGGGTTCACCGCCTGGGCCCACGTGGCGGACCCGAGCATCGCCGAGCACATCCCGCAGAACCTCGCGACGGGGGTGGGCGAACACTTCCGGGTCCTCGACACCTACGCGGCCGCCGCCGACGCGCTGGTCCGCACGCGGCTCCCAGCGACGTTCTCCGGCGACGTGTTCGTGGTGGCTGGCCTCGGTCGCTTCGGCACCAGCGTGCTCCGCGAGTGCCTCCGCGCCCACGCCGCCCACGCGGGAAGCAGCTTCGTGGCGATCGACAACACCGCCGACGCCCCGCGGCGGGCACGGGCGCGAGGCTGCGGTGCCGACACGGAGCGAGTGCAGTTCATCATCGCCGACATGCTCGACGACTCGGTGGCCACCGCGCTGTCTGCCCACCTCGCCGGCGGGCGCCGGCTGCACTTCCTGGTGTGTACCGACGACGACGAGCGCAACCTCCAGTTCGCCCTCGCCATCCGGACCCGGCTGGGCGACCGCGACGAGGTCCGCGTGATCACCCGGATGTTCCAGTCGTTACGATCCCGGGGCGACACGCTCTTGCTGCGCGGGGTGGAGGCGGTGGAGTTCGTGGACCTGCTGGAAGAGTTCTGGCCTGCGGAGATGGCGAAGAGCCTGGCGCCGCGGGTGGATCGCCGCTGGGAGGTGACCGCCGCGGCGATCATCAAGCCGGAGACATCGTCGGCGCGGCAGCGGTTCCGGGGGTAGCGTCGACGCGGTTGCACGGAACCGGCACGGCGACTGCACTGTCGAAGCGGAATGACGAGGTACGGTGCGGCATGGGCAGGTGGTTCGCGGTCGCGCTGGTGGGGGTCGCTGGACTGTTGGTTTTCGTGGCGACCGCCGGGGCGCCCGAAACGGCCGTAGCGGCGGATCCCCTCGCCCCCCGCACCCTCGGCCCGGGCTTCGAGTACGGTCGCTGGAAGCTACCTGTCCCCTCGCCGCTGGGTGACTCCACCCTGCGCTTCGTGCGCTTCGACCCCGCCAGCGTGCGCCTGGAGGTGCGCGCGGCGTCGCTGGGCGACGGGCGCATCCGCGCCGCCCGCGACTGGGCGCGTGACGACCGGGTCCCGGTGGCGGTGACCAACACCTCGATGTTCGCCAGCGACTGGCTGAGCAGCGTGGGACGGTTGGTCGTCGCTGGTCGTGCCCAGCGCGAGGCCTGGGCCGCTTTGCAGAACTCGCTGTTGCTCGCCGACCCGGTGGGGGCTGGACCCCGGGCCCGCCTCGCCAACCTCGGCTGTGAAGACCGCGAACAACTCGCCAGCGGGTGGAAGACCCAGGTGCAGTCGATCCGCATGGTGGGCTGCGACGGAGCCAACGTGTGGGCGCAGGAAGCGCGAAGCTGGTCCAGCGCGCTGGTCGGCGCCGACCGGAGCGGGCGGATCCTGTTCCTGCACACCCGCAGCCCCTACACGATGCACGACCTGGTCGACATGCTGCTGGCCTCGCCCCTGGACATCGTGGCCCTGCACTACGGCGAGGGCGGCCCGGAGGCGTCCCTCTACGTGCGCGCCGCGGGCTTCGAGGAAGTCAACGTGGGCAGCTTCGAGACCGGCTTCGTGAGCGACGACGCCAACGCCCAGGAGTGGGAACTGCCCAACGTGGTGGTGGCGGTGGGCGGGGGGTGACGGCGCCCCACGTGGGTCGCGGGGCGCGGCGGCGGGGGCGTG
>CAYHRZ010000685.1:0-2687 GCA_964359125.1 uncultured Klebsiella sp.
CCACGGACACCGCCCCCACGGACACCGACGCCACGGACACCGACACCGCCGACACCGCCGACACCGCGCCCTCGGCGACCACCCGCGCCTGCCCAAGCATCCCCGCCGCACCCACGGCCCCCGAGTGGGCCGAGGGGGGCATTCTCCCCGCCAACGCGTTGTCGTCCCTCGTTGCCGCGCCGGGGGCCCCCGTGTACCTCGGCAGTTACCTCGCGGGTTTCTGGGCGCGAGGCCCATCCGACCGCGCCTGGGACGACCGCGCCGGTCGCAGCGCCCACACCCTCGGCGAGCCCGCGCTGGACCCCTCGGACCCGCGGGTGGTTTACCGCTCCTCGGGCGGCCTGCTCGAGAAGTCGGTCGACGAGGGCCAGTCCTGGACGACCACCCCCGCGGGTGACGTCACGACCGGCATGGAGGCAGTCTTCGTGTACGCAGCGGCCGTGGCCCCCTACGACAGCGACGAGGTGTGGGCGCTGATGCACGACGCGTCGATCCTGCGCTCCGACGACGGCGGCCTGAGCTTCACCAGCGTGGGCCGCATGCCCACCCCCGCGGTCCGTACCAAGGAGTACGAACCTCACGCGGCCTGGCGCCTGCTGGCACCGCGGGCCGAGGGCGAGGCACTGCTGGCGAGCCTGGAGGGCTACGTGTGGCGCTCCACCGACGCCGGCGAGAGCTGGACGCCGGTGCTGGGCGACGACGTCGGGGGCCACACACTCGTCCGCGACCCGCTCGACGGCACGCACGTCCGGGCGGGGGGCGTGGACTCCTTCGACGACGGCGCCACGTGGACCGGCGCGCCCGACGCTTCGACTGTCCACGCGAGCTGGACGGGCCGCCTGGTGGAGACGTCGTTGTCGTCCGTGCGGGTGTCGACCGACGGCGTTTCATTCACCACCCTTCCCAGCGTTCCAAGCACGACACTTGTCGCGACACTGCTCGCCGAAGACACGCTGTTGACCATCGACCCCTCGCACGCCTGGCAGAGCGACGACTCCGGCGCCACCTGGGCGCTCGCCGTGGAGGGGGTCGACAACGCCGACGTGGCGGTGGTGACAGCAGACCCGCTCTGCCCCGGGCGACTGTTCGCGGGAAGCCGCTGCGCGGGCGGCATGTACCTGTCCGAGGACTGGGGTGACAGTTGGGCGCCGCTCGACACCTACGGCCACTACGTGATGCGCGTGGAGTTCGACTCCACCGACCTCGACGTGGTGTACGCGCTGTCCGACGACCGGCTCTACCGTTCCACCGACGGCGGGGTGTCGCACGAGTTGTTGTGGCAGGACTACCACTTCCACGGCTTCGCGGTGGATCCCACCGACGGCGAGCACCTCCTGCTGGGCAGTGTGGGCTCCGGCGAGCAAGCCGATAGCAGCGGCACCCTCTACCAGAGTTTCGACGCGGGCAGTTCGTGGACAGCGGCCACGGGCATCCCCCAGAACACGTCGTCCGCTCACACAATCCTGTTCCGCGACGGCGGCCGCGTGCTGGCGGGCTTCTACAAGGCCGGTGACATGTCGCACCTCTCTGGCGAGGGCATCGGCGTGTACGGGTCGGCCGACAACGGCGCCACCTGGGCGAGTGTCGACTTCCCGCACCCCGACGTGCAGTCGCTGGTGGGCACCGACGAGAGCGTGTGGGCCTGCGCCGGCGATGGCCTGTACCGCAGCGACGACGAGGGCAGCACCTGGTCGATTGTCCACGGGGGCAACGCGCTCTCGGTGGCCTTTTACGGCGACCGCGGCGTGCTATTGATGGCCACGGGGCAGGTGCTGGAGTCGACCGACGCGGGCGACACCTGGAGCGAGGCCCACCCGGCCGAACACTCGCTCCCCGAGGAGATGAACCCCCTGGCCCAGGTGGCATTTTCCCCTGGCGGCGAGATGGCCTGGGCCACCCTGTACAACCTGGGGATCTACCGGCGTTCGTACTGAGGACTAACTCGTCGCCGCCTGCGGGCGACCGGTCACCCGGCGCACCGGCACGCTGGACGTGAGCCGCACCTGGTCGTGGGCCTTCTCCAGGCGAATGTCGACCTTGTCCATGTCGACCTCGGCGTAGCGGGCCACCACCGCCGCGATCTCGGCGCGCATGGCGTTGAGCTGCGAGGGGGTGAGATCCACCTGGTCGTGGACGAGCAAGAGCTTCAGCCGCGCCTTCGCGTCTTCTTTGCTTCCCTTCGGCGAACCGAAGAACTTGTCGAGTAGCGACATCATCGGGCCACCTCCTGTGCGCCCTCGGCGCCAAGACCCATCCACCGTTTGACCACGCTCCACCAGTTGGCGGGCTCTTCCAGCGCCACGAAGGGCACGTCGGTTTCTCCACACACGCGCCGCGCGATGCGCCGGTAGGCCTCGCCCACCATCGACTGGTCGTCGAAGGCCGCGGGCGAACCACGGTTGGCGCTGACGATCACGTCTTCGCTGTCGGGCACCATGCCCACCAGCGGGATGGCGAGGATCTCCAAGACGTCGTCCTTGTTCATCATGTTGCCTTCTTTCACCATCTTCGCCCGGAAGCGGTTGATGATGAGCTGGGGCTCGGGCAACTCTGCGGCTTCCACCAGGCCGATGATCCGGTCGGCGTCGCGCACGCTCGACACCTCGGGGGTGACGACGACGATCGCCCGGTCCGCCCCGGCGATGCTGTTCTTGAAACCCTGCTCGATGCCGGCGGGGCAGTCGATG
>CAYHRZ010000686.1:0-2677 GCA_964359125.1 uncultured Klebsiella sp.
GCCAGATCAGCGCGGGACGCAAGTCGGCACCACTTCGAAGCTCCACCCCGCGTTCCCTCGCCACCGACCACCACGCCCGGCAGGCCCGCTCGTCGCCGTCGTCGGCGGCCGCCGCCGCGCGGAGCACCCCGACGTGCAGCCAGAGCGGGTGCCGAGGCGTGGCCTGGAGCGCCACCTCGGCGGCGTCGATCTCCGGCCGCGCCCGCTGCCGGTCGTCGCGGAGGATCGCGATGAGCGCCAGGAGCACGTTGGCCTGAGCCCGGGTGGCGAGGATGCCGCGCTCGTCGGCGAAGCGGACCGCCCAGCGAGCCGCTTCCTCGCCGGCGTCGAGGTCGCCCAGGCGCATCTCCATCTCCGCCACGGTCATCCGGCACCGAAGTTGGAGGCGGTCGGCGCCCAGGGTGGCCGCGATGGCGCCCGCCGTTTCCAGGTCACGGCGGGCACGCTCGTGCTCGCCCCGGGCCAGGTGGAGCATCCCCCAGATGCACGTGGCCTCGGCAATCCGGCGCGTGTCGCCGCTGGCCCGCGACACGCGCTGCAGGCGTTCAACATGGCGATCCACGTGCTCCAGCTGCCCCGACTCCAGCATCGCCTCCACCAAGCCGTTGAGCCCCTCCGCCTCCACCACCAACTCGCCGCGGTTGAGCCGGAGCACCTCGCCCCAGTGATTCAGCGCCCGCGCGTGGCGCCCCTCGGCCCGGGCCAGCCGCGCGCGCTGTTGGGCCACCTCGACCAGTCCGGCGCGGTCGCGCAGGGACTCGAATACCTGCTGGGCGGCATCGAACTCCTTGTGCGCGGTCTCGAGGTCGCCGAGTTTTCGGACCGCCCGCCCCCGCAAGACGCGGAGCCGCGCCCGGCCGAGGCGATCACCCTCGATATTCGACAAGGCGTGATCGATGAGCGGAACGGCCCGCTCCGACTGCCCGCCCTCGACCAGCGACAGCGCGTGCATGCGCCGCGCCTCCAGCCTCGCGCTGGGCTGTCCCGCCGCGTCGGCCGCCTCGATGGCCAGGACCGCCGCCGCGAGGCCGTCGCGGGCGCGCCCCCCTCGGTTCATCAGGCCCGCCGCCCGCAACAATGGCCCCACCGCCGCAGCGGCGTCGCCCGAGCGGAAGCGGTGCGTGCCCAGCGGGAGGTCGACGTCGAGGCCGGTCGACGCGCCCAGGTCCTGCCAGGCGTCGGCGATGCGCCGGTGGAGGTCGGCAAGGTTGGGCACCGACGCGAGGTGTTCCGCCGCCAGGGCCCGCACCGCGCTCGACTCCAGGACGAGCGCACCGTGCTCCTCGACGACCAGGCCCGTGGCGAGGAGCGCGTCGACACCTGCGTCGTTGACCGCCCGCACCACCGCCACCGGCGGCTCCTGGCCCGCGATCAGGCACACCGCCAGCGCGTCGCGCGCGGCCGCCGGGTCGGTGCTGTGGTCCAGGGCCGCCGCAAGCCGGCGGTTCACCAGCGACTCGCGGTCGCCGGGCAGGGCGTCCGCCAAGGACACGTCGGCGGGGAGGTGGCACTGCCCCTGCTCGTTCTGCACCAGGAGGCGCCGGCCGGCCCACTCGCGCAGCAGCAGCCCGGCGGACCGGGGATCGCCCTCGTACTCCAGGGCCAGGAGTCGGGACAACTCGGGGACCAGCGACAGGGACTCGGATACCACCTTTCGAGTTTCCGTTAGGTTCAACCTGCGTAGCCCGATTCGGCGGGCGCCCCGTTCTTGGAGACCCTCCACCTTCCGCCGCAACGCCGGGTCGGCCGACAGGGCCTCGGCGGACAGGGTGCAGATCACCAGGACCGGCCGCTCCCCCACCGTGCGATCCAGCAGCGCCTCGGCGATGGACAGGCCGTCACCACCGGCCTGGGCGTGGTGCGCGTCCTCGAGGACCAGGCACGAGCCCCCCCGCCACGCCCGGGCGTCGAGGTAGCGGTACAAGAACGCCAGCGCCGCCGCGTCGGAGACGGGGGGCTCCCCCTCCAGGAGGTAGCCGCACCACCGCGCCAGCACCGAGGCCTCCTCGTGGACTTCCGACGGCAGCACCTGCCGGTCGCGGGCAATCCAACGGCAGAGCCGCCGCTCGATGCCCTCGCGGGTGTCGTTCCACGGCACCACGATGTCGCGCACCGCGCCGCGGTACCCGTCGTCGACCGTGGCGGGGTGGTGGTACCGCAACCGCACCACCTCCATGAAGCCCGACTCTTCCAGCGCCCGGGCGACCGACTGCGCCAGTCGCGACTTCCCACTCCCCGACTCGCCCACCACCAGGACCACCCGGGGCTCGTCCAATGCGATCACCTCGCGGGCCGCGTCCCAGATCACCTTGCGCTCGCGCTCGCGGGCCACCAACGGCACCTCGCGCAGCGCGAAGAGGGGCAACGACGAGCGCGCCGGCGCCTCCCAGCCGTGTTCCGGAGGCGGATTGGGGGGGATGGCGTCGGGGGCGACCCGGTTCCAGCGGGGGGTGCCCACCGGCCGCGGTCCCACCGGCTCGGGCGACGACAGCGGGTACTCGCCGGTCGACAAGACCGGCCCCGTGGCCGCGCTGTGCGACGACGTGCTGGAGCTGCGCACACGTGCCCGGAACTGCGCCCCCGACATCGCCGCGCGCAGGGCCCGGCGCCCGTCGGCGGCGCGGTCGAAGCGGTGCCGGGGCGCGGGGTCGAGCAGCGTGCCCCCGAGCTCGCACAC
>CAYHRZ010000687.1:0-2675 GCA_964359125.1 uncultured Klebsiella sp.
CCCGCGGGCCCCCCCCCCGGGGGGGCGCGGGGGGGGGGGGGGGGTTACGGCGGGCGGGGTGGGTCCACCCCCCGCGCGCCGTCGTCGTCTAGGCGCCGCTGCCTACTCGTACCCGACGATGCGCCCCGCCGGGGCGGCGTAGCTGTCCGGCAGGTCCGGCACGCCGTCGCCGGTGGTGTCGGGGAAGCTCTGCCCGTAGCCGACCAGGGCCTCCCACAATTTCAGCTCCTCGATCTCCGGCGTGCTCGGGTCGGCGTCGAAGACCATCTCGTCCACGCTGGCATACTCGGCGCCGGTGGCGTCCTTGGCGGTGATGACCATGAGCCCGTAGGTGAGGTCCTCGAGGATGCCCATCAGGCTGGCGACGTAGCTGTCCACCGCCACGTGGTACAGCGCCGTGGCCTCCTTGCTGGCGTCGATCTCCTCCCAGCTCCCGTCTGGCAAGAGGCGCTCCACCGACTGCGCCCGGTTGAACTGCCCGCGCGCCATGTCGAGGTTGCAGCGCATGCCCGACACCTCGATGAAGTAGTTGCAACCGTAGCTCGGCGACACCGAGGCCGTGACCTCGCACACGTCCTTGAGTTCGGCCCCGGTGACGTAGAAGTCGACCAGCGCGTAGCCGGGGAGGCTGTCGTTGCCGAAACCGAGGGGGAGGACACGAAACGCATCCGAGAACCCCTGGACGCCGGACAGCCCCGCGTGGATGGGGTCGCGGATGACGCCTTGCGACTCGAAGGCGAAGTCGATGGGCACCGCGGGGCCCGCGGCGTTCATCTGGTCGAGGAAGGCGTCGGTGACCAGGTTGCCGAGGGCCGTCTCGGTGCACCCGGTGGCGGGCATGTCGGCCACCACGCTGTACACCGGCTCGTCGTAGCCGTAGCCGATCTCGACCAGGGGTCCGGCTTCCACCTTGGCCTTGTAGGCGTCCACCTGCGCCGTCACCGCGCTGTCGCCGAGGATCTCGTCGCCTAGCTCGTGCAACTGGTAGCTCTCGACCACCCAGTTCCCGTCGTCGTCCTGTGACAAGTCCAACTGGCCCAGGTACTGCGTCAGCGCCCCGGCCTGGACGATCACCGTGCTGCCGGCGCTGCGCGGCGCGAACAAGGGCGTGTGGCTGTGGCCGCCCACGATCACGTCGATGCCCGGCACCTCGGTGGCGAGCACGTCGTCGGGCGAGGTGGACGGGTCGTCGGTGACGCCGTTGTGGGTGAGCGCCACCACGAGGTCCACCCCCTCGGCCTCCAACGCGGCCACCGCCGCCTCGCTGGCCTCCGCCGCCGGGGAGAAACTGGCCGGCACCACCGCCGGGGTGATGGCCTGGGCGCTGTCGCCGAGGATACCGAACAGGCCGATGCGGAGGCCGCCGTCGACCACCTGGACTCGGGTGGACTCGATGCGCCCGCTGTCGAAGTGCGCCTCGAGCGCGTCGTCGCCACTGTCGGCGTCGTTCGGGACGGTGTTGCTGGCGAGGATGGGCGTCACCACCCCCTTGGCATCGGCGAGCGCGATCATGTTGCCCAGGACCTGCGGTCCCCAGTCGAACTCGTGGTTGCCGAGGGTCACCGCGTCGTACTGCAAGCTGCCCATCATCGACAGCTCCGCGGCGTCGGTGGTGGCGAGGAGCTGGAAGAGGTCCCCCGCCATCCAGTCGCCGCCGTCGTAGAGCACCACCGGGCGGTCCGACGCGGCCTTGATCTCAGCGACCTTCGTGGCCAGCCGCGCGAGGCCGCCCACGGTGGTGTCGTCGCCGGTGGTGTCGGGACTGTACTCGCGGTTGGGACCGAAGCCGAGCATGTGGCTCTGCCAGTCGTTGGTGTGCAGGATCGTGAGGCGGAACGGGCCGGTCGCACCGCTGTCGGCGGTGTCGGCCGGGTCGTCCTTGGCGGTGTCGGTGGGCGAGGGGGTGCATGCGAGCAGGAAGAGCAACATGCCCGCGGGCTAACTCGCTTGCGCCGCCCCACCACGGCCGACCGGTTAGGAGCCGACCGTGCGCTCCCGCCAGCTCTGGGTTCTCGTCGCTTTCGTGCTGCTCATCGGGTTCGTGGGCATGGCGGTGAGCAGCGGCGGCCCGCTGGGGCGCAAGGTGCGGGCGGTGGAGATGCCCGCCGTGGTGGAGCACGTGGAGAAGGGCGAGGTGGCGGCCGTCACCCTGCGAGGCCCCACGGTGCAGGTCACCCTCAAGGACGGCAGCAGGCTCAGCGCCACCGGCCCGGAGAACCCCGACTACTACGTCAAGTACTTCTCGGAGAAGGGCATCGTCCCGAGCTTCGAGCGGTCCGACGCCCGTTGGCTCCCGGTCCTCGCCGTCATCGCGCCGGTGGTGGTGATCGTCTTGATGATGACGATGATGATGAGGCAGATGCAGCAGGGCAACGGCCGTGCGATGTCGTTTGGCAAGTCGCGACCCAAGCTCGCCGCCGACAGTGGCAAGAAGGTCACCTTCAGCGACGTGGCGGGCTGCGAGGAAGCGAAGGACGAGTTGCAGGAGATCATCCTGTTTCTCAAGCAGCCGGGTCGCTTCACGCGCCTTGGCGGTCGCATCCCCAAGGGGGTGTTGCTGATGGGCTCGCCGGGCTCCGGAAAGACCCTGCTGGCACGCGCGGTGGCGGGCGAGGCGGGCGTGAACTTCTTCTCGATCTCCGGGTCGGAGTTCGTGGAGATGTTCGTGGGCGTGG
>CAYHRZ010000688.1:0-2668 GCA_964359125.1 uncultured Klebsiella sp.
CCGCACCGCCTCGTTGAGCGACACCGCCAGCATCACGTCGTCGGCCACGTCGACCGCCGCGCTCGGCGACGGCCGCACCGCCTCGTTGAGCGACACCGCCAGCATCACGTCGTCGGCCACGTTCACCGGCCCGGCCAGCGCCGTTCGCAGCGCCTCGCCCACCGCCCGCAGCGCGACGGCCCCGGCCACCTCGGGGCCAAGCCCGTCGGTCGCGCGCAACAGCGCGAGCTCAGCGGGATCGAGCGGGTGGTCAGCCATCGATCATCCGACGCGCGGGGGCGGCATTCATTCAGCTGTCCGTGCTCGCGCCCAGCCGAGCTTGCAGCTTCTTGCGCGCGTAGAAGAGGCGGCTCATCACCGTGCCCTCGGGGATGCCCATGGTGTCGGCGATCTCCTTGTAGGAGAGGCCCTCCACCTCCCGGAGCAGCACCACCTCGCGCATGTCGTCGGTCAGGTCGTCGAGCGCGGCGTAGATCCGCTCGCGCAGCTCCTTCCGGGCCAAGTCGATCGCCGGGTTGTCGCTGAGGTGTTGCTCGGCGAGGGTGCCGTCTTCGTCGCGGGAGGCCACCGCGTCTTCGAAGGAGGTGGTCTTGCGCCGCTTGCCCTTGCGGCAGTGGTCGATCGCGAGGTTCATCGCGATGCGGTAGATCCACGTGTAGAACGCGCTGTCGATGCGGAAGCTGGAGAGGCTCTGGTAGGCCTTCACGAAGGCCATCTGCACGATGTCTTTCGCGTCGTCCGGGTCGCGCACCATGCCGCACACCATGGCGTGCAGTCGCGACTGGTAGCGCGTCACCAGCGGCCGGTAGAAGGCGGACTCGCCGCCGAGCACGCGGGTGATGAGCTGAGCGTCGCTGAGGTCGTCCATGACGAGCGGGAACCTAAGGGCAGCGGAGTCAGTGCGCACTGGCCCATGTACGTCCAGCACCCCACTCCACCTTCAATGGCACGATCAGTGTCGCGACCGATTCCATCGCCGCCGCGATGCGCGGCGCCATCGCCGCGACCTCGGCCTCCGGCAGTTCGAAAACCAACTCGTCGTGCACCTGGAGCAGCATCGTGGTGGACGTCCCACGCAGTTCCGCGCTCACCGCGATCATCGCCTTCTTGATGAGATCCGCCGCCGTGCCCTGGATCGGCGTGTTGACCGCGATGCGCTCCGCCTGCGCCCGGTCGCCCTGGTTGCTCGCGTCGAGTTCCTTGATCGGCCGCTTTCGCCCGAAGAGGGTCTCGGCGTAGCCAAGCTCCCTCGCGCGGGCCGTTGCCGACTCCATGTAGGCCCGGACCTGGGGGTAACGCGCGAAGTAGCCCTCGATGTACGCCGACGCTTGCGACCGTGGGATCTTCAGCTCGTTGGCGAGCCGGAAGGCGCCCATGCCGTAGACGATGCCGAAGTTGATCGCCTTCGCCGCCCGACGCATCTCGCCGGTGACGAGCCCCTGCGCCACGCCGAACACCTCGCTGGCGGTGCGACGGTGGATGTCGTCGCCGCGGAGGTAGCTCTCCACCAGCGGGCCCTCCTTACAGTAGTGGGCCAGCACCCGCAGCTCGATCTGGCTGTAGTCGCAGGAGAGCAGCACGTTGCCGGGCGAGGCCACGAAGCACGCCCGGATGCGCTTGCCGTCGTCGGTGCGGATGGGGATGTTCTGCAGGTTCGGGTCGTTCGACGAGAGCCGCCCGGTGGCCGCCACCGCCTGGGCGTAGGTGGTGTGGATGCGACCGTCGTCGGCGATGAAGCGGGGCAGCGCGTCGACGTAGGTGTTCTTGAGCTTGTAGAGCTCCCGGAAGGCGAGGATGCTGTCGGCGAGCGGGTGACCGAGCTTCTCCAGCGTCTCGGCGTCGGTGCTGCGGCCGGTCTTGGTCTTCTTGCCCGACGCCAGCCCCATCTTGTCGTAGAGGATGGCCGCCACCTGGAGCGGCGAGTTGACGTTGAACTCCTCCCCCGCCATCGTCCAGATGTCCCGTTGCGCGGCGTCGACCCGCGCCCCCAACTCCACCGAGAGCACCGAGAGGGCCGCCGGGTCGCAGCGAATGCCCGCCCGCTCCATCTCGGCCAGGACCGGTACCAGCGGGAGCTCGATGTCGTGGTAGACGCGGTCGTCCGCCAACTTCGGCCGTAGCACCTCGTCGATGGCGAGCACGTCACGCGCGACGTCGCCCGCCTCGGCCCCCGCCGGGAGTTCCAGCCAGCGCTTCTTGACGTGGTCGACGGTGCGTCGGGCCTCGGGGACGAGCATGTAGTCCGCGAGCACGTTGTCGCCGTCGATGCCCGCGAGCGTGACGCCGCGGTCGCGCAGCCAGGCGTACACCGGCTTGGCCTCGTAGAGCACCTTCTTCACCGCCGGGTCGGCCAGCACCGGCGCCAGGGCCGTGACGCTGGTCGCCTCGGCCGGGACCGCCGCCCAGCCGCCGTCCCACGCGAACACCAGGCGCCGTACCCGCGCGGCGTCGTCGGGCGCGCGTTCGACCGCGAGAGCGAAGCGGCCGGCGCGACGGAGCTCGTCACTGAGCCGCGACAAGGGGCCCCGGCCCCAGGTCTCGCGGAGGGCCGAGGTGGTGTCTGACTCGGGGGCGGCCTGCGCCTCGTCGCGGTCGCCGAGGGCCAACTCGGTCCCAGGGTCTTGAAGTTGTACCGCAGGAGTCGCTTGCGAAGCTCCTCGACGTCGGG
>CAYHRZ010000689.1:0-2643 GCA_964359125.1 uncultured Klebsiella sp.
TGGGTTGTAGGCCGCGTCGCCGTCGTCGCAGTCGCCGCCGCGGCTGGCGTAGCCGGTGGGCTCGTAGCAGGCGGTGGTGGTGTAGGCGTCCAGCCCGTAGCCGTCGTCGTCACCGTCCTCGTACCAGGTGTCCTGCCCGGTCACGCTGGCGTCGTCGTCGTCGGTGTCGCCGTCGCAGTCGTCGTCACGGCGATTGCACGTCTCCGTGGCCGCCGGGTTCACGCTGGCGCGCGTGTCGTCGCAGTCGTCGTCGTTCTCGACGTAGCCGCTCGGCACGTCGCAGTCCCGGGTGGAGGACCCGGCGTCGCCGTAGCCGTCGCCGTCGTCGTCCTGGTAGCTGTCGGTGGCGTCGGTGGCGTCGCTGCCGTCGACGGTGCCGTCGCAGTCGTCGTCCGCTCCGTTGCACGTCTCCGTCTGCCCGGGGAACACGTCGGCGTCGTTGTCGTCGCAGTCCTCGCAGGCGGCGTAGCTGTCGCCGTCGTCGTCGGCGTAGCCCACCGAGCCGTCGCAGTTGTAGTCGGTGGGATCGGTGCAGTCTTCCTCGTCGGCGCCGGGGTACACCTCGTCGTCGGTGTCGTCGCAGTCGCCGTCGGTGGCGGCGTAGCCGGAGGGGCGAGTGCAGGCGAGGTCGGTGGCGTCGGGGACGCCGTAGCCGTCGCCGTCGGCATCGATGTACCAGGTCTTGATGTCGGTGGCGTCGTCCTCGTCGGTCTGCCCGTCGCCGTCGTTGTCCTTGCCGTCGCACACCTCGGTGTCGTAGCAGTCGGCGGTGCCGTCGTCGTCGCTGTCGAAGTCCTCGTCGGCGTCGCCGTCGCAGTCGTCGTCCGCTCCGTTGCAGGTTTCCGGGGCGTCCGGGTACACCAACCGGTCCTCGTCGTCGCAGTCCTCGCCGCCGTCGATGATCGCGAGGTAGCCGTCGCCGTCGGCGTCGCCGTCGACAACCAGGAACGACACGAGTTCCGTGGCGGTGGCGCCGTAGCTGTCGGTGACGGTGACGACGAGGTCGTGGCTGCCCGCGGCGGGGCTGATGACCGCGAGGAGCCGGCCGTTGCTGTCGGTGTTGGTGGCGAGGTCCTCGCCCTCGGCGGCGCTCCCGGACCAGGCCACGGAGAGCTTGCTGAGGTTGGTCTCGTTCTCGTCGGAGACGGCGATCTCGACGCCGATCGGCTCGTCGAGGATGAAGCGGTCGTCGTCGACCGGCGAGACGAACAGCACCTCCGGCGCCGGGTTCTCGGTCACCGTGAACGCGGACTCGTCGCTCCCGACGTTTCCCGCGCCGTCGATGACGGAGAGCAACAGATCGTGGTCGCCCACCTTGGGACTCGCCTCGGGCACGAAGAAGAGCGCGTCGCCCTCCCAGGTGCTCTCCCCGACCAGCGACTCGATGCCGTCCAGGGTCCACACCTCGGTGAGGTCGGCGTTGTCGTCGTGGTCGTCCCGGATCGTCGCGAGGAAGGTGATGTTGACGCCCTCGACGATGCTGCCACCGTCGCCCGGTGAGGTGATCGCCACCTCCGGGCGCTCGTCGCCGCCACTGTCACCGGCATCGCAGGCCGCGAGCAGGAGGAAGGGGAGGGCGTAGCGCATCGAGGCTCCGAGGGGGAGGGTAGGATACCGCACCCGCGGGACGGTGTGGGGGGTGACAACCCGCGGTCACGCCCGGCGACGGCCACGCGGCACCTGGATAGCGCCCCGACCATGTCGAACACCATGTGGGCGCTCACCTTCGATGCCAACCGCGACGGCTGGGACCGGTCCACGGGGCTGGTGAAGGCGCGCGTGCCGGTGCCCACCCTGGACGCGCCGGGCGACGCGGACCGTAGCCAGGTGATCATCCGCGTGAAGTACGCGGGCTTCTGCGGCAGCGACCGCGGCATCTGGTGGCGCAAGGCCTTCGGCGACATGATCCTCGGCTCGCTCGCCGAGGAGGGGCGATCCACCCGCGTGGTGGGCCACGAGCTGCTGGGCGAGATCGTGGAGGTGGGGGACCGGGTGACCGAGAAGTACGGCTACCGGCCGGGCGACGTGGTTTCCACGGAGTCGCACATCATCTGCGGGGTGTGCCACCAGTGCCGGGTAGGCGACAGCCACGTGTGTGCGCGCGACAAGATCATCGGCATCTCACTCGACGGGTGCTTCGCGGAGTACCTCAAACTGCCCGCGAAGTCCTTGTGGAAGACCGATCTCGAGCAGATCCGTCCCGAGGTGGCGGCGGTGCAGGAGCCCTTCGGCAACGCCGTCCACGCCTGCCAGGCGACCGACCTCCGCGGCAAGACGGTGGCCATCTTCGGCTGCGGCACCATCGGCCTGTTCGCGGTGCTCATCGCACGGGGCATGGGCGCCACGAAGATCATCGGGGTGGAGGTCGATCCCAAGCACGCCGAGATGGCCCGCAAGCTCGGCTGCGACGCGATCCTGGTCCCGGCGACGGACGCCGCGCATCCGCACGCCAGCGACCCGGTAATCCGCGCCGCGATCCGCGAGCTCACCGACGGCGTGGGGGTCGACGTGGCGCTGGAGATGGCCGGCTTCAACGCCTCGATGAACAACGCCATCAAGGCGGTGCGGCGCGGTGGGCACGTGGTGCTCTTCGGGGTGAAGAACGGCGACGCGGTGGTGGAAGACGTTCTCCGCGTGGTGATG
>CAYHRZ010000690.1:0-2641 GCA_964359125.1 uncultured Klebsiella sp.
CGCCACCGCCGTGCTCGCGCTGCTCGACGCCGCCGAGCGCGGCGAGGCCTACGACGTAGCGCCCCACGCCTCGTTGCGGGGCGCCGGCCCCGAGGGCGCGGTGCTCGCTGCGGCGTGGCACGGGTAGGCGCGCGCCAGTCGGGCAACGCCGCGCTGCTGGCAGGGGCCATCGTCCACCCTGCGGAGTCGGCGACCGCCCCGTCCCGGCTCGCGGTCCCTGGTCCCGATTGCCCGGTCGTCCAGGGCTAGGCTCGGAGAGCTGCGGCATCACTCGTGTTTTTCCGTGCATGCTGTCGCGACCTGTTCCCCTCGTGGGGGCGACACAACCTCCCGCAGGCCGCGGCCCTCACCCCGGTTGTGTCGGGGCGGGCGCGCCGCGTGAGTCGCGAAACGTACATCATGTCCGGTGGGCAACGGTAGAATGCCGGTTTTTTGCCAGTGACCGCCCCCGTGCGAGCACCGTTGCCGACAATACCTCGACCAGGCCTCAGCCCTCACCCCGGTTCTGTCGCTCCCCTCGTCGCCCGTGAGATTCCAAGACGCTCGCGGCGTGTTCCGCACCGGCTTGGCCAGCGCCGACAACGCCCGCCCCACCTCGTCCAAGGCCGTCCCCGCCGGGTCCCTCTGTGCCGGCGCGGGCGCCGCCTCGGCCTGGGGCCCGGGGCGTGGGGTGGCGGATATTTCTTCCGCGCACCTTGACAGGCGAAGCGGTCGCGACGGACGATGGTGAGGATCAGGGCCCGCGAAGCCGGGTTCAGCAGGGGGAGCGGAACATGGGTGATCGAGCACCGGGTGATGAGGGGGTTCTCCCGTCGCGACGTCGAGCCGGGCTCCTGGCCGTTGTCGCGCTCGCGCTCGGGTTGCCGGTGTCGGCGACGGCCGAGCCCGCCCGAGTCGCGTCGCTTTCGGTGACGCACGCGACGCTGGGGACGGTCACCCTCGCGTACGCCCGCGACGGCCACGGGCGCGTGTAGTCGGTGCTGTCGGGCGACGGGACCTCCGACACCTCGGAGTCGACGTACGCGTACACGGTGGAGGGGTGGCTCGAGTCGGAGAGGGCGCGGGGACCCGGGGGCAGCGGCTGGGAGGTGACGTCCACCACCGACCACGCCTACGACGCGGCGGGGAACCGGCTCTCGACGACCGTGGACGGCGTGCTGGAGCACGCCTGGACGTACGGCGACGGCCACGTCCTGGCGACGCTCGACGGGGTGGCGGCGGGGTGGAACGACCGCGGCGAGCTGGAGGACGACCCGCGGGGCTACGCGCTGTCGCACGCCGCCGACGGCGCGGTGGTGTCGCTGGACGACCCGGCCGCCGGCCTGGCCTACGACGTGCTGCGGGACCCAGGGGGCAACCCGCTGGGGACGTCGGCAGTGGCGGGGACGTCGAGCTTCACGCCGGTGGCGACCGACGCGCTGGGCTCGGTGGTGCTCGACGGCGGGGGCTTCCCCGGGCTGCCGGGGGCCTTCGGGGAGGGCGCGGCGAGCACCACGCTGGCGCACGCGTACGCGGGGCTGGAGGCGCTGCCGGGGCTGCCGTACCAGCTCGCGCGGCGGCGGGCGTACGACGCGACCGCCGTCCGTCTCGGGGTCGAGTGCGCGTCTCGACGCGAGGCTACACCACCCCCAACTCCCGCCCCACCGCCACGAACGCCGCCACCGCCTGGTCCACCTGCGCCGGCGTGTGCGCGGCCGAGAGCTGCACCCGGATGCGGGCCTGCCCCCGGGGCACCACCGGGAAGGAGAAGCCGATCACGTAGATGCCGCGCTTCAACATGCGATCCGCCATCTCGGTGGCGAGGCGCGCGTCGCCGAGCATGATCGGCACGATGGGATGGACCCCCGGGCGGATCTGGAAGCCGGCGGCGGTCATCGCCTGGCGGAAACGCTGGGTGTTGGCCTCCAGCCGGTCGCGGCGCTCGGTGCTCGCGCTGAGCATCTCGAAGGCCCGCAGGGCCGCCCCGACGATCGGCGGCGCCACCGTGTTGCTGAACAGGTACGGTCGCGAGCGCTGGCGCAACAGCTCGATCACCTCCTTGCGCCCGCTGGTGAAGCCCCCCTGCGAGCCGCCCAGCGCCTTGCCCAGCGTGCTGGTGACGATGTCCACCCGGCCCATCACGCCGCAGTGCTCGATGCTACCCCGGCCGGTACGTCCCACGAAGCCGGTGGCGTGGCTGTCGTCGACCATCACCGCGGCGCCGTGTTTTTCCGCCACGTCGCAGATCTTGTCGAGCGGCGCGATGTCGCCGTCCATCGAGAACACGCCGTCGGTCGCGACCAGTTTCACGCCGGCCCCGGCGACGCTGTCGAGCTTGCGGTCGAGGTCGTCCATGTCCATGTGCGAGAAGCGCAACCGCTCGGCCTTGCTCAGCCGCACGCCGTCGATGATCGAGGCGTGGTTGAGCTCGTCCGACACGATGGCGTCGCCCTCGCCGCAGATGGTCTCGAAGAGCCCCCCGTTGGCGTCGAAGCAGGAGCTGTAGAGGATGGCGTCGTCGGTCCGGAGGAACTCGGCGATCGAGGCCTCCAGCCGCTTGTGGATGTCCTGGGTGCCGCAGATGAAGCGCACGCTGGCGAGGCCGAGGCCGTGGCTCTCCAGCGTGTTGCGCGCCGCGCCCACCAGCTCCGGGTGGTCGGCC
>CAYHRZ010000691.1:0-2636 GCA_964359125.1 uncultured Klebsiella sp.
CGCGGTGGTCGACTTCCAACGCGCGCTGAACGAGGTGAAGGAGGCGGAGGGTGTGCGCAAGAAGCTCGAGGGCATGTACGGCGAGCGGAAAGCCACCATCGAGAAGCTGCAGAAGACCCTCGAGGGCCAGCGCGCCGAGCTGGAGAAGCAGTCGGCGATCCTGTCTGACGCCGCCCGCACGCAGAAGGAGCAGGAGTTCTACCGGGCCCAGGTGGAGTTCCAGCAGACCTACGGCCGCTACGAGAGCGAGATGCAGCAGGCCTACTACTCGGCCATGGAGCAGTTCATCGAGAAGATGAGGAAGATCGCCGTCGCCATCGGGCAGGAGCGGGGCTACACGCTCGTCCTGGAGGCCACGGAGGGGGGGGTGGTGTACTACGCCACCTCCATCGACGTCACCGAGGAGTTGATCAAGCGCTACAACGCGGCCAACCCGGCTACGTCGACCGGCAAGTGAAGCTCGGCGACCTGGCGACTCGACTGGGCGGCGACCTCGACGGCGCCGACCCGGAACTGGTCGTCTCGGGCGTGGCGGGCCTCGAGGAGGCCGGGCCAAGGGAGCTGTCGTTCTTGTCGAACCGGCGCTACGCGGGGCTGTTCAAGGCCACCCGGGCCGGGGCGGTGCTGGTGTCGCGGCAGGAGCCTTCACAGGGCAAGGCGGTCGTCCGCTGCGACGACCCCTACCTGGCCTTCGCCCGGGCGCTGGGCCTGTTTCACCCGCGCCCGGCCGTGGTCGCGGGCGTGCATCCCCAGGCGGTGGTCCTTGGGGAGGCGTCCGGCGCGCAGGTGATGCCCTTCGCCTTCGTGGGCGAAGGCGCGTCGGTGGGCGCGGGCACGGTGGTGCAACCCTTCGTGTACGTGGGCCGGGGCGCCCGGGTGGGCCGGGACTGCACGTTGATGGCGGGCAGCGTGGTGATGGATGGCTGCGTCGTGGGCGACCGCGTGGTCCTCAACCCCGGCGCGGTGGTGGGCGGGGAAGGCTTTGGCTTCGTGCCCACGCGGCAGGGGCTGGTGAAGATCCCCCAGACCGGCCGGGCGGTCGTCCACGACGACGTGGAGCTCGGTGCCAACAGCTGCGTGGACCGTGCCGCGATGGGCGACACCGTCGTGGGGCAGGGCACCAAGGCCGACAACCTCGTGCAAGTGGGCCACGCCGCCGAGGTGGGGCCCCACAACGTGATGGTGGCCTACGCCGGCGTGGCGGGGTCTACCCGCACCGGCACGGGCGTCACGCTGGCCGCGCGCGCCACGGTGCTCGGCCACCTCGACGTGGGCGACGGCGTGACGGTGGGCGCGGTGAGCATGGTGACCAACGACGTGCCCGCGGGCGAGAAACGGTCGGGGATCCCGGCCATCGATCACCGAGATTGGCTCCGGGTGGCCACCTTGTTGAAGGACTTGCCGGAGTTGTTCCGGAGGGTGAGGAAGTTGGAGGGGGGGTAGGCGGCGGCGAGTGGGTGCCTGGGCGCGATGAATCGCGCGACCACGGGGCGGTGCGACCACGGGGCGGCGCTACCACGGCTCCCCGGTGGCTCAGTACTCCACGCAGATCTCGTTGAAGTACGCCGTGACACTCTGGTGCACCTGGAGCCCCACCGCCCCGGTGCGGGTGAAGTTGTCACAGCCCGCGTCGCCCGAGTACAACAGCGTGCCGTCGAAGTAGAGGTCCACGTTGCCCGGTGAAACCTCGGCCATCACGTCGTAGTAGGTGTTCGACGTGTACGAGAACGAGGCCACGCTGGTCTCGGTGGTGGAGGTGTTCACCAGGTAGAGGGTGCTGTTGGCCCAGAAGTGGAAGCCGCAGTGTTCGCTGGACGAGCCGTAGCCGAGCACGATGCCGAAGCCGGCGCCGCCGGCCCCGTTCATGTACACCGTGTAGCTGTCGGTGTCGGCGCTCATGCCGGTGGCGTGCACGAGGTCCGGGCCGGTGTGCGAGCTGGAGTACCCGGAGATGATGCCGCCGCTCCCCGACCAGCTCCCGTCGACGATGGACCAGTCGGAGATGTCGTCGTCGTCGAAGTCGTCGTGGAAGATGCCGGTGCCGCTGTCGGCGGTGCCGTCGCAGTCGTTGTCGAGCCCGTCGCAGAGCTCGCGGGCGCCGGGGTTGATGGTGTCGTCGCTGTCGTCGCACTCCACGCAGGCGGCGTAGCCGTCGCCGTCGTCGTCGACGTAGGCGATGGACCCGTCGCAGTTGTAGTCGTAGGGGTCGGTGCAGGCCTCCGACGCCCCGGGATTGTAGTCGCTGTCGGCGTCGTCGCAGTCGCCCGACGAGGCCACGAAACCGCCGGGCTCGTCGCAGCTCTGGTTCGTCGCCGCCGTCTCGCCGTACCCGTCGCCGTCGGCGTCGCGGTACCAGGTGCTGCCGGTGCTCGCGTCGAGCGAGCTGTCGTCGTCGTCGGTGTCGCCGTCGCAGTCGTCGTCGATGTCGTTGCAGACCTCCGTGGCGCCCGGGTTGATGCTGGCGTCGGCGTCGTCACAGTCGGTGCTGTCACTCACGTAGCCCAGGGGAAGGTCGCAGGCGGTGAGGGCGGCCGTGGCGTCGCCGTAGCCGTCGTTGTCGTCGTCGGGGTACTCGGTGGTGGTGGTGCTGGCGTCGAGGGAGCCGTCGTCGTCGTCGGTGTCGCCGTCGCAGTCGT
>CAYHRZ010000692.1:0-2629 GCA_964359125.1 uncultured Klebsiella sp.
GTATGCGGGAAATCCGCACGTACGGTTTGATGAGAGGCTGCTGGGCCGTGCGTCACGACGGCGGGCTGGGGTCTACTCCAGGGCCAAGGCAAAGTCGTGAAAACACCAAGCCGCTGAACGTGATGCGGAACCCCCTGGTGTTTTCGATGCGCGTTTGCTACGCTGTTGGTGATGACCGAGCCGGCGGCGCCTGCTGATGTCCCAGACACGACGCCGCTGTTCCGCTGTGGCCGGCGTGTCATCACGCAGGCCCACCTGGCCGAGATTCAGCAGGTGGTGGCGACCCATCCTGATTGGCCGCGTGAGGCCGTGGCGGCCGCGCTCTGCCGCGCGTGGGACTGGCGGCGCGCCGATGGCACGCTGAATCGGTGGACCTGTCAGGCGCTGTTGCGTCGGCTGGCGACCGGCGGGTGGGTGGTGTTGCCCCGCCCGCGCCGGGTGCCCGGCCGGCATCGGCGTCCGGTGGGCGAGCCCGCGCCCCTGGTGCCGCTCCGGCCCGAGGCGCGCCTGGGCGATCTCGTGGTGCAGCCCCTCGCCGCACGCGACCAGGCGCGATGGCGGCAGTTGATGGAGGCGCACCACTATCTGGGCTGGACCCCGCGCATCGGCGAGTCCATCGAGTATGTCGCGACGATCGACGCCCACTGGGTGGCGTTGGTCGCGTGGGGCGGGGCGGCGTGGAAAACCGCGCCGCGCGACCAGTGGATTGGCTGGGAGGCGGCGGTGCGTGAGCGGCGCTTGCACTTCCTCGCCAACAACACGCGCTTTCTGATCCTGCCCAGTGCGGCCGGGCGGAAGAATCTCGCCTCGAAAGTGCTCGGCCTCACGCTGCAGCGCCTGAGCCGGGACTGGCAGCGACGCTACGGGCATCCCCTCTGGTTGGTGGAAACCTTCATCGACCCCGCCCGGTTCACCGGCACCTGCTACCGCGCGGCCGGGTGGATCCCGCTCGGCCTGACGCGGGGCTATGCGCGGCACGCGGCGGGCTACGTCGCCCATGGCCAGCCCAAACAGATCTTCGTCCGACCCCTTCGGCCCGACGCGCGGCAGCACCTGCAGGCGTCGTGGCCGCCCCCCCGTTCCGCTCCCGCAGGAGATCGCATGCCCCGCGTTGATGTCAATCGCTTGCCGTTGGAGGGCGCCGGGGGCTTGATCGAGGCCCTGGCCACCGTACCCGATCCGCGCCACCGGCGGGGCGTGCGGCATCCGGTGCGCGGCCTGCTCGTCGTGGCCGTCGCCGCCGTGCTCGCGGGCGCGCGGGGGTTTCAAGCCATCGCGGAATTTGCCGCCGAACTCGCCCCGGACGTGTTGCGGCGCCTTGGCATCCCGCGCGGGACCCCCCCCTCGGTCAAGTGTTTTCGGCTCACCCTGCAACGCCTCGATGGCGATGGCTTCGACCGCGTGCTCAGTACGTGGTTGGTGCGCCAGCAGATCCTGACCGGTCACGTCGTCGCCATCGACGGCAAGACCCTGCGTGGCTCGGCCACGGCCACCACGCCGGCGCGCCACCTGTTGAGCGCGATCCTGCCCGACCTGGGCGTCGTGGTCGCCCAGCACGCCGTCGCGGCGAAGACCAACGAGATCCCGTGCGCCGCCCCGCTGCTCGCGTCGCTGCCCCTCGCGGGCGCGGTCGTGACGGCCGACGCCCTCCATACCCAGGCGGCCACCGCCCGCGCGATCGTCGTCGACAGCCACGCGGACTACGTCTTGACGGTCAAAGATAATCAACCCACGCTCAAAGAGGAGATTGCCACCCTCGGCCTCGAGGGTTTTCCCCCCTCAGCACCTCGACGTGACCAAGGGGCACGGTCGGATCGAGACCCGCGCGATTTGGACCAGCACTGACCTAGTCGGGTACACCGCCTTCCCCTTCGCCGCCCAAGTGTTTCGCATCGAGCGCACGGTGACAACCCTGCAGGGCCGGCCCAAACATCACGAGATCGTCTACGGCATCACCAGCCTCGCGCCGGCCCGCGCCGACGCGGCGCGGGTGCTCACGCTGAATCGCAGTCATTGGGGCATTGAGAATCGCCTCCACTGGGTGCGCGATGTCACCTTCGACGAAGACCGCTCGCAGGTGCGCACCGGCGCCGGGCCGCAGGTGATGGCCAGTTTGCGGAACCTGGCCATCACGCTCCTCCGCTTGGCGGGCTGCACGAACATCGCCGCGGGGCTTCGCCGCTGTGCGCGACAGGTCGTGCGACCGCTGCGCTTGCTCGGCCTCGCCCTCTGACCCGCACCGCGCACGGCCTCGATCTCGGGCGGCGACGGTCGTCGTGTCCCGGCCTGCCCGTGCCGAGGCCGCCCGGCGCGCTCGGCGGGCGGCGGATCGTCCCACGGATCGCATCCGCCGTCATCGTCCCCAGGCGCGGCGGCGCAGCCGGCCCTCCGTCACCATCAGCGAGGAGCGACTTTGCCTTTGCCTTGGGGTCTACTCAACCGCCCGACCGTCCGTGCGATCATGGCGCTACGGCGCGCGGCTCATTTTGAGCGTTTAGGGAGCCACGGCGCACCCTCCAGGAGAATCATCGATGCCTCGGTACTGGGTGATTGCTCCCGTCGAGTCGAAGCCGCCGGAACTGTTTGACAAGGTGTGGCAATGTGACGTTGCCAACAACCTCATCTCCAC
>CAYHRZ010000693.1:0-2629 GCA_964359125.1 uncultured Klebsiella sp.
CAAACATCACCCACGCCGTCGTCGTCGCCGTCAAGCTGGGCAGGATCGGCAACGTCGGGGCAGATGTCGCAGGCGTCGCCCACGCCGTCGTTGTCGGCGTCGGTGTTGGTGGCGTCGAGCACCAGCGGGCAGAGGTCGCACTCGTCGCCCAGTCCGTCGTTGTCTCCGTCGTACTGGTCCCGGTTGTACGTGTCGGGGCAGTTGTCGCAGTTCTCGCCGAAACCGTCGAGGTCCAGGTCCTCGCCGTCGTTGGGATCCGACGGGCAGCCGTCGCAGGCGTCGCCCTTGCCGTCGGCGTCGGCGTCGGCCTGGTCGGTGTTGCCGACGCTGGGGCAGTTGTCGCAGTCGTCGCCCCAGCCGTCGTTGTCGAGGTCGTCCTGGTTGTTGTCCAGGCCGTTGCAGTTGTCGCAGGCGTCGCCGGCGCCGTCACCGTCGCTGTCGGTCTGGTCCGGGTCCGCCACGAACGGGCACACGTCGCACTCGTCGCCCAACTCGTCGGTGTCCGAGTTGGTTTGCGAGTGGTTCTCTACGTCGATGCAGTTGTCGCAGGCGTCGCCCACGTAGTCGCAGTCCTGGTCGGCCTGGTCGGCGTTGGGCGTGGTGGCGCAGTTGTCGCAGGCCAGGGTCACGGTGATGTCGGGGTACTCCACGTCTTCCGGGAAGTCCATGGTGCCCGCCGAGAAGCCGTCGTTGTCCACGTCGAGGGGCACGAGGAGGTAGCTGCAACCGTAGCTGTAGTAGTCGTAGTAGTAGTCGGCGTTGTCGTAGGGGAACCCCCCCCCGTCCCCGTTCGCGAGGCAAGTGGGATCGGTGAGATCCACCTCGCGCTCGACCGACGCGTCGACGTTGTTGCAGTTGACGTCCTGGTAGATGCCGTCGTGGCACTCGTCGGCCGCGAGCGCGAGACTGAGGATGAGCGGGATCATTCGTCGTCGTCCTCGAAGTGGGACTTGTCGATTTCAGGCTCGGTCTTGGGCAAGATCGGCCGCACCGGGGGGGTCGGAGGCTGCGCCTCGACCGGCTTCACCCAGAACTCTGGAGGCGGGGGCAACGTGGCCGGCTTGCCGTTCCACGGGTAGCTGATCTCGGTTTCCCAGCCAGGGTTGGGCTGCCCGGGCGCGAGGCGCTCCGCGATCGCAAACACGACCCGCCGGTTCGCGGCCGCGTCGCCCTCGGCCACCGGCATCACCTCGCCGAAGCCCCGCACCGCCAGCCGCGAGGGGTGCACCCCCGCTTCCACCAGTGCCTTGAAAACCGCGAGGCAGCGATCCACCGAGAGCGCGTAGTTCGACTCGAAGCTGCCTTCCCCCGAGGCGTGGCCCTCGATCACCAGCGTCTGGATATCGGCGTTCTCGTTCATCAGTTTCCCAACGAACTCCAGGGTGGGGATTGACTCCGGCAACACGCGGTTGTTGCCGATGGCAAACCGCAGCTCGTCGCGAATGACGATTTCCTCCTGGGTGACCACCGCCAGCGGCTTCTCGGGCTCGGGCTCGGGCTCGGGCTCGGGCTCCTCCTGGATGATCTTGTCGAGGTCGTCGTCAGAGACGTCGGAAACGTAGACCGGCGGCGGCACGTTGACCGGTGCCGGGTCCTCCGGGACACGGCGGTAGGTGACCGCGAGCACCGCCCGCGCGTCGGTAGCGCCGTAGCCGGCCGTGAGCCCCTTGCCGCCATAGGCGTCGACCCACCAGTCGCGAGTAACGCGCGCCTGAGCGCCACCGAGCACCTCGACCGGGAGGGCACCCTCGCCCGCGAACTCCGACTGCAGGCCCACGCGGGCGACGGCGAGCGCGTGAGGGCGCACCCGCTCGTCGAGCAGGCCGTATGAAACGCCGACCGCTGCCGCCAGCTCTTGGCCGAGCCCCAGGGTCTGCTGGGTTGGCACCGCGCCGCGCAGCATGAAGGTGGCGTCGACTTCGGCCCGGAAGTCTCCCGGGCTCACGGCGAAGGAAAGGCCGGGAGCGAGCCGAAGGCTCTCCTCGCCGAGGTAGCTGCCCGGGCGGGCGATGGGCACGAGGACGTCGGCGTGAGCCCCGAAGCCCAACACCTCGGTCTCCACGAACTCCACGCGCAGGCCGGCGCTGATGTCGCCGGCGCCGAAGCCGTCGCCGGCCAGCGCCGACACCTCGCTGCCAAAGCTGTACGCCATGGGCAGGGTGGTGCGCACCGCCACCCGCTTGCTCACGTCGACCGAGGCACCGAGCGCGATCGCGATGCGGTTGGCGACGACCGAACCCGTTTCTTCGCCCTCGACCACCAGCACGAGCGGATCGACCTGGTACTGGACCACCGCGCCGGCCGCGACCGCGCCCTGCCGGCCCACCTCGGGCGCGTCGAGCCCCGGGGGCGCGCCGGAGAAGCTTGGACGGATGAGCTCGATGTCGAGCGAGTAGCCCTCGGCAAGGGCAGCGGGGAGGAGCGCGAGGATCAAGGCGGGACCGGGGTCGGAGGGGCACTGCTATCGCGATCTGCCGCGACCGTCAGAGCCTGCGTCAGAACGACACCGTACCTTCCACGTACGCGGTTCGCCCGGGCTGCGGCAGCGAGGCCATGAGCACCTCGTCGCCGCTCGGGTAGCTGTACTGCCAGTCCAGCACGTTCTTCACGCCCAGGGCCCAGTCCAGAC
>CAYHRZ010000694.1:0-2620 GCA_964359125.1 uncultured Klebsiella sp.
GAGGCCGAGGCCGAGGGCGGCACCGCGGCGGAGGCGGCGCGCGCCAAGGCCACGAAGGAGCGAGAGGCACGGAACCGCGCGTTGTGGCCCGGTTTCGCGGCCCGGGTGAAGACGCTCCGGGAGGAGCTAGCGCAGCACCGCCGTTGCCTCGAAGTGTCCGCCCCGGAAGCCGTCGAGATCGCCGAGGTGGTCCTGGCGCAAGCCCAGCTCGTCATCGACGAGCAGGATCTCAACTTCGTGGCGGACATGGACGTGTTCGTCCGGGACGCCGCGACCCAGCTCGGCGCCGCTGCTCGGCGACACTGTTCGAGCGAGTGACCCCCGCCTCTCGGCCCGCAAGCGCGGCCACGCGCGCCAGGGTCAGGGCGTCGAGCCACCTTCCCGGCTCCGCCGCGGGCGAAACGGCAGTTCCTGCACCGTTCCCACGATCTGTGACGGCCCATCTGCGAGGGTGACCGGGGTTCCCGGGGCGGCCGCTGTCACCAGCCGGGCCACGCAGAGCGTCGCCTCTGCCGCTGGCGACTGCGCGCTCGATGTGACGACACCAACCACGTCGCCGCCGACCCGCAGCCGCGTGCCGCGCGGCACCCGCGGGAAGCCTGGGAAGCCAACGCCAAGCAGCCGGTGGGTCAGGACGGCGCGGCTACCTCCAGTGGCCAGTCGACCCACGAAGTCATGCTCCTTCCCGCGTAGCAGCCAGCCGAGTGACGCCTCCCAGAGCGATCCCAGCGGCGCGAGGTCGACCGGGTACACCGGGAACCCAACCTCGACGCGCAGGAGGTCGACGGTGCGGTAGGCGTAGGGCACCGCCCCGGCTCCGAGCAGGCGTCGCCAGCAGTCGACGATGACGTCCCCGGGGCCGAAGATCTCGAAGCCCAGTTCGCCGGTGAACCCAGTCCGTGACAGCGTAGCCGCCTTGCCCCAGAGGTGCGCCGGCCGGTGAGCCATCGCGGCGAGGTCGTGAAGCGGCGCGTCGAGCCCGCGCTCCAGCAGCCCCTGACTCCGGGGCCCCTGCACGGCGAGCGCGTGCAGCCCGTCGAGGGGTCGGGAAGCAGGGAAGGCGGCGACCAGCAGCTCGCTGGCGGTCCCCGGCCCGTGGCTGACCCAGTAACGATCGGCCTCGTGGCGCATCACGATGGCCTCGTCGACCACGCGGCCCCGGCGGTTCAGAAAAACGGTGAAGCGGCTCGTTCCCAGCGGCATCGTGCCCACCGCCACCGGCACCAGGGCCTCCAGCGCCGCCGTGGCGCCCCGGCCCGACAGCTCGACGACCCGCAACTGCGACGCGTCCGCCACGCCGACGCCACGCCGCACCGCCGCGTACTCGTCGGCGACGTCACTGCGGTAAGACCAGGGCAGAGCCATGCCGGACCACGAGTACGCTCCCATGTCGCCACCCAGCGCCTCGTGCTCCTCCCACAGTGCCGTGCGGCGGCGGAGCACGGGGCTGGCCCTACGCCAGCGCCTTGCGGAAGTGGTAGAACACGATGTCCATGCGCTCCCGGAGGTAGAAGCGGTGGGCATCGTGGCGCTGCACACCCGAGTCGAGGTGCAAGCTAGTGCACCCCCGCTCCCGGCCGAACTCGCCCACCCAAGCCATGAGGCGGGCGCCGTAGCCCCGCGAGCGGACGGTGCGATCCGAGACGAGATCGTCGATGTAGACGTAGTGGCCGAGGGCCAGGGCGGTGGCGAGCCGGAATCCCGCGACCGCGCGCACCACCCCGTCGTCGTAGAGCGCCACCACCTGGTAGTTGTCGTTCGCCTGCTGGTGGCGTACCTGGCGCAGGTAGGCATCCTCGTCGAGGTGCGTCCGCAGCTGGCTCATGACCCGGTGGCTCTCCCGGATCTCGTCCTCGGTGTCCGCGATCCTGATCGTCTCCATGGGAACTCCGTGGTGGTGGGGGCTAGTCTAGGCCGACGGCGCGGAGGAGGTCGCCAACCGTCTCGACGCCGGCGAAGGCCTCGAAGTCGAAGGGGCGGTCGAGGCGGTCCTCGAGTTCGACGATGATCGACGCCAACGTGAGCGAGCTGAGCCCGATCTCGGCCAGGCCGAGGGCGCGGGTGGCCTCGTCGTCGACCAGCGGGACCGGCCGGTATACCGACAGGCAAGCCAGGACGGTCGCCACTTGGCATTCGCGAGAGTTCTCGTCGTTCATGTCAGCCTCAACAGTTCACGGGGGTTGTGGTCGACGATCCAGCGAGCCTCGTCGGGCGAGAGCACCGCGCCGTCGGCCAGCCGAGGAAGCCATCGATCCAGCCGACCGAGCGAGCGGTGGATGGGCCAGTCGGTACCGAAGAGCAGCTTGCGTACCAGGCCGCGTTGCTTGAAGAAGCGTAGCGCGTCGACCCAGAGGCCCCGGCGATGTGCGACCTGGAACCCGGAGGTGTCGATGTACACGTTGGGGCGGTACTCGGCGAGCAGCGCGGCGTCGTCACGGTGGACGACAGTGGCATGGGCGAGGATGAAGTTCACGGTCGGGAACCGCCGCGCCGCGTCGTCGAGGTCGTAGGGTCGCGTGTGTTGGAAACTGAGGCGCGGCGAACTCGGCCCCACGTGGCTGAGAACCGGCACCCCGTACTCCGCGCACAGCGCGTAGTAGGGGTCGAGTGCGGGGTCGCT
>CAYHRZ010000695.1:0-2620 GCA_964359125.1 uncultured Klebsiella sp.
GGCGTCGCTGTCGCTGTCGCTGTCGGCGTCGTTGTCGGAGGCGACGTCCCCGAGGCCGGTTTCCCCGTCTTTCGGGTTGTCGGAGCCGCCGTAGCAGGCCAGGAAACACAGGCTCAGCATGGGCAAGGGTTACCCCGCGAGCGCCACGCCCGCGACTACCAGATCGCCGCGCCGGCCAGGTAGGGTGGAAGCTCCTCGTGGATCGGGCTCTCGATCCACGCCTGGGCGAAGAACACCAGCACCGGCACCGCAGCGGACTTCGCCGGCTTCCACACCACCATCGGCCCCACCTTCACCTGCCGGTCGCCGGTGCCAAACACGTACTGGTGGTCGAAGCGCGCACCCAGGAAGAACATGCGAGGATCCTCGTCCGACTTCTCTTTGAACGCCCAGAAGGCGAGGGCGCCGTTCAGCATCACGGTGTCGTCCCACTTCATCAGCGCGTCGTACTGGGGCTCGTACCAGTAGTCCCCGGTGGCCCCCTCGGGCACGATCATCGTGAAGCGCGTGAACTCCTGCGGGAGCGCGATGATGAACTTCGACACCTTGGCCTGGAGGGTCGGGCTCACGCCGTAGCGGAAGCCGAAACCGGCGTGGTTGCGCGCGATCACCTCTGGCTCCTCGAACGCGGCCTCGGAGAAGTCAGCGTCGGGCGCGTCGAAGTCGGTGATGCCCGAGAATGTGCCGAAGTAGCCGCTGGCCAGGGCCTCCGCGGTGATGTCGAGCACGGCGATGGGGACGAAGTGAAGCCGGCCGCCGGTGCGCGCGTAGGCCGGGGTGAGCTCGACGTACGGCCCGGCGCCAAAGAGGGCGCTCTCGAAGAGCACGCTCTCCGGGTTCACCCACGGGGCGGCCACCTGGTACTCCGCGCCGAAGGTGTACCGCAGCCCCTTGGGGAACCACGACAGGGCCACGGAGTGTTCGAGGTCCCAGGTACCGGCGGCCGCGGAGGCAACGAGGGTGAGGAGCATGGCGCGAAGCTAGCGCACTTCGGGGCAGCCGGGAGCCCCCGCAGCGACCGCGCAGCGATCGCGGGGGCCTGTCAACTGGCGGTCAAGGGCCCGCGGCGGCTTGCGATGCGGGCTCCGATCAGCCTACGATGCTTTGTTACGGATTGGTGACGGCCGGTGCAGCAGCGCAAATACCGCTTCGAGATCAAGTACCGGCTCTCGCCCGAGCAGGCGGCAGAGATGCGGGCCTGGATCGGGCACGCGGGGCACCTCGCCGCCGACGCCAACGGCGAGGGGGGAAGTGCGGCCTACAACGTACACTCGCTCTACCTCGACACCGCCGACTGGGGCATCTACCGCGAGACCAGGGCGGGCCTGCAGCAGCGCTACAAGCTGCGCGCCCGGTGCTACGAGTGGACGGCGAAGGCGCGCGTGTTCCTCGAGGTGAAGCACCGCGCCAACGAGTTCATGTGGAAGACGCGGGCCGAGGTGAGCAAGGGCGACGCGATCCGGATCTTGAACGACGAGGTCCCGGTGGAGACGCCGACGTCCTTCGCGCTCGAGAACTTCCGGGGTTTGACTGACCGTCGCCGCGCCTACCCCCGCGTGTGGGTGACCTACCGTCGGCACGCCTACGTGGGTGGGATCCGCGACCTCGTGCGGGTGACCTTCGACACCCGGATCAAGGCGGCCCCGCCGACCTTTGCGATGGAGGAGCCGCCGCGGTGGTATGCTCTGCCGGAGGTCGCCGGCCTGGAGATTCTCGAGCTCAAGTACACCGGTTCCTACCCGAGTTGGGTGGCCGACATGGTGCGTCGCTTCGACCTCGAGCGCAAGGCGATGTCGAAGTTCCGGCACGCGGTGGATCTCGTCACCGACCCCGAGGGCCCGGTCATGGCGGACCTTGCTCGTGCCGATCGGGCCCACGTCGCGGTGCTCTCGTGAACTTTCTCAACTTCGCCGGTGGGAGCGGGGGCGTGGCGCCGCTCACCGTGCTCCTCGATCTCACGCTGTCCTACGTTCTCGGGCAGTTCGTGGCGTGGTTGTACATCTGGACACACCGCGGCCTCAGCTACTCCCGCAACATGACGCACAGCATGATCCTGCTCACGATGATCGTGACGTCGGTCATGCTGGTGGTGGGCGACAGCATCGCCCGGGCCTTCGGCCTGGTCGGCGCCCTGGCGATCATCCGGTTCCGCACGGTGGTCCGCGACGCGCGCGACACCACGTTCATCTTCCTCGCGCTGGCCACCGGCATCGCGATCGGCGCCCACCACTACGTGGTCGCGGTGGTGGCGGCCGTGGCGATCGGGCTGGTGGCCACCCAGCTCCACTTCACCGGCTTCGGGCAGCGGCACACCGACACCGGCGTGATTCGCGTGAAGTCGAGCGGGGCGCTCGACACCATCGAGGACGCGCTGAAGACGTGGTGCCGCACCCACGAGTTGTTGTCGCTGCGCGAGAGCACCGGCGGCGAGTCGGAGTACAGTTTCGAAATCCGCATGTACCACCCCTCGGAGCGCGACGACCTCGTGGCGGCGGTACGGGCGATCGCGGGCACCTCGCTGGTGACGGTGGCGCTCGAGGAGAGGGCCGAGGAATGGTAAGGCGATCTGTCCCGATTACCCGGCGACTGCGCGCCCACGCCGGTGCGATCGCCAACTTCG
>CAYHRZ010000696.1:0-2619 GCA_964359125.1 uncultured Klebsiella sp.
TCTTCGTCTACACGCTCTGGCTCAAGCCCCGGACCCCGCAGAACATCGTGATCGGGGGCGCGGCCGGGGCCACCGCGCCGCTCATCGCCGAGGCGGCACTCTCTGGGCAGCTCACCTGGGCCAGCTGGGTGCTGTTCCTCATCATCTTCCTGTGGACGCCGCCGCACTTCTGGGCGCTCGCCATCTACCGGAAAGACGAGTACGCGTCGGCCGGGTTCCCGATGATGCCGAACGTCGTCGGCGACGCCGCGACCCGGCGGCAGTCGATGGTGTACGCGCTCTTGCTGCTGGCGACCACCCTGTCGCCGCTACCCCTGGGCATGCTGGGCGCGCTGTACGGCGTCACCGCGCTGGGGGCCGGGACGTGGTTCGCCTGGCGGGTGTACCGGTCCATCCTGGTCGCCGATCCAGTCGTGGACTACGGCGTATTCCGAGCATCCATCCAGTACCTGTTCTTGTTGTTCGGCGCGATGTTGGCCGACATCGTGCTGCGAGGGGTGCTCGCGGGCTAATCCGCACACCTTGATCCGCCGCCAACGGCGGAGTAGACGGGCACGCCACCCGCCCGACCCCCCCGGCGCGGTCACCGTGCCGTGGGCGTGGGCTTTCATTACGGAGCGCTCTTCGTGAAGCTCGGAACCGTCGGAGCGGCAAGCGGCCGTGTCCTGTGGGCCGCCGTCCTGCTGGGCGTCGGCGCACTACTCCCCGCCTGTGATCCCGCCGAGGCGCGGATCCACACCGGCGACACCCTGTTCCTGAACAACTGCGCGCCCTGTCACGGCAGCGCGGGCGAGGGGATGTCGGTGGCCAACGCCCCCGCCATCGCCGGGTTGCCCTACTGGTACGTCCAGCACCAGGTCGACGGCTTCCGCGCGGGGCTGCGTGGCACCCACTTCGACGACATCCAGGGCATGCGCATGCGCCCCATGGCGCTCACCCTCGCCAACGACGCGGAGGTGGCGAAGGTGTCCGCCTACGTGGCCTCGCTGCCGCCTTCGCACCCGGCGGCGCAGCTCACCGGTGGCGACGCCACGCGCGGTGCCGGCTACTACGCCACCTGCGCCGCTTGCCACGGCGCCGACGGGATGGGCAACGAGGCGCTCGGTGCCCCGCCCCTCGCGGGCGCTTCCGACTGGTACCTCCGGGATCAACTCGAGAAGTTCCAGGGCGGCGTGCGCGGCGCCCACCCCAAAGACGCGCGCGGTGCCCAGATGGCACCGATGGCCAAGCTCCTCCCTGACGGGCAGGCCATCAAAGACGTGCTCGCGTACATCTCAACCCTCCCCGCGAAGTAGGCCCCATGTCTGCTGAACACTACGACGACGGCGACGTCGTCGCCCGCAAGGTCACCGTGATCACCTTGGTGAGCGTGCTGCTCTTTGCCTCGGCAGCGCTCACGATCCTCCTCGTCACGGGGAGCTAGGCCATGAACGTCACCGAGTTCCTCGTTGTCTCCGCGTCGACTTTCGCCGACGACATCGACTTCGTGTTCGGCCTGATCCTGTGGATCGTAGGTTTCTGGTACGTCCTCACCAACATCGCGTTCTTCTGGCTCCTGTTTCGGTACCGGGCGCAACCGGGGAAGAAGGCCCTCTACGTGACGGGCACCGAGCACGACCTGCTCCGCTGGGTGGAGTGGCCGCACTACGCGATCATCCTGATGGACGTGGTGATCATCGCCGCGGCGGTGAAGGTCTGGTACACCGTCAAGCAAGACGCGCCGCCGGCGGAGTCGCAGGTGTCGGTGGTGGCGCAGCAGTGGGCCTGGAGCTTCGTCCACCCCGGCCTCGACAACCAGCTCGGTACCCCCGACGACATCAAGACGGTCGACGAACTGCACGTGGAGGTGGACAAGGTCGTCCACGCCACGCTCGAAGCCCGCGACGTTTTGCACAGCTTCTCGGTGCCGGCCTTCCGCCTCAAGCAGGACGTGATCCCCGGTCGCCAAATCGTCTCCTGGTTCGAACCGAGCCGGGTGGGCGTCTACGACATCCAGTGCGCCGAGATCTGCGGGATCGGCCACGGCATCATGGGCGCCCGCGTGTTCGTCCACACCCCTGAAGACTACGCGGCCTGGGTCGCGTCGTCCTCGAAGCCCTAGTCCGGAGTCCAGCCCATGTCGCAAACCGACCACGCTCACGCCGGCCACGGTCACGCCGCCCACGACGACCACCACCACGAGATGAGCTTCGTCGAGAAGTACATCTTCCCGACCGACCACAAGTACATCGCCAAGCAGTACATGCTCACCGGCATGGTGATGGCGGTGGCGGCTGGTTTCTTCGCCTACGCCTTCCGGATGCAGCTTGCATTCCCGGGGATGAGCGTGCCGTTTTTCGGGGTGGTGTCGCCCACGGAGTACAACTCTCTGGTCACCCAGCACGGCAGCATCATGGTGTTCTGGGTGGCGATGCCGGTGCTCGTCGCCGCCTTCGGCAACTTCCTGATCCCGTTGATGATCGGCGCCGACGACATGGCGTTTCCGAGGCTGAACCGCCTTAGTTACCAGTTGTTCCTGATCAGCGCGATCATGATCGTGATCGGCTGGTTTGTCCCCGGCGGCGGCTTCGGCGGCGCCTGGACCAGCTACCCCCCGCTCTCCGCCAAGGCCGAGTACAG
>CAYHRZ010000697.1:0-1048 GCA_964359125.1 uncultured Klebsiella sp.
GACACCGACACCGACACCGACGCCGACCCCGGCCTCGCGCTCGACGCGTTCACCAACTACGACCTCGTCTACGACTTCCACTGGGACTTCGACGACGCCTACGCGAGCTACCTGGAGGCCTACGGCCTCGCCGACTGCACCACGCGGTACGCCGGTAGCGGCGAAGTCTCGGGCCGGGAGGGCACCGCGCTGAGCTTCCTCGGCCCCTGGGCCGACGACACCACCGACTGCAACCCCACGCTGGTGGGCGTGCTCTGGTTCGACGAGAACCGCGACAGCTACGCGACGTTCACCTTCTCCGAGGACCTCGCCACGCTCGAGTCCTGGGTTCAACACGCCGACGCCGCCGACACCGAACCGCTCGACGAGCCCTCCGCGAACAAGCAGTGGTACATCACCGAGATGGGCGCGAGCTTCGACCTCGCGGGCGGGACAGCCCACTACGAGGGGGAGGAGAGCATCACCGTCGACATCATCCCGGTGACGCTCACCCACACCGTCGACGTGGTGTTCTCGCGGTAGCCCGCGCCCGGATAACCGCGCCCGCGATGGACGAACCCCTCCTGGTCACCTTCTTCGAAGAGCACATCCCCTTCAACAAGCACCTGGGCATGAAGGTGGAACGCCTCGAAGAAGCCGGCGTCCGGCTGCGAGTCCCGTTCGCGCCGCACCTCGTGGGCGACCCCTTCCGCCCCGCCCTGCACGGCGGCGTGCTCTCCGCGCTGGCCGACGCCGCGGGCGGCCTGGCGGTGTTCGCCCAGGTGGGTCACGTCACCACCCGGGTGTCGACGGTGGACTTGCGGCTCGACTACTACCTGCCGGCGCTCATGGCCGACGTGGTCGCCGAGGCCGAGGTGGTGCGCCTCGGCAACCGGGTGGGCGTGGCGCGGATCCTCCTGCGCCAACCGGGCGACGACGGCACCCTCGGCAAGGTGATCGCCGAGGGCAAGGGCGTGTACAACGTCACCCGGGTGGAGTTCCCGGCGCCCTGAGGGGGGGTCCCGCTCAGCTCGCCGCGAGCGATTCCAGTCGACGGTCGATGTCGCGC
>CAYHRZ010000697.1:1058-2605 GCA_964359125.1 uncultured Klebsiella sp.
CACGGTGCGCAGCCCGGCGCTGTCGAGGGCTCCCAGGGCCGCCTGCACCTGCTTCACGTTGAGCTCCGCGTAGCCGGCGACGGGCAGCGTGGCCTCGTGACCGGCCCGCAGCGCCACGAGCGCCTCGCGCAGCGCCTCCTCTCCGCGGCGCACGAAGTCGGCGCGCTCGCCGAGGGTCTCGCGGGCGCGACCGAGCGCGTCGGCGGCGGTCTCCAGCACCTGGGCCTCGGCCTGCACCAGTCGCCCCCGGCCGTGGTCCACCCGGGCGCCGGCGCGGTGACGGAGGTCCTCGGTGCGGGCGCGCAGGTCCTCGGTGCGGGCGCGGAGCTCCGCGCGGGTCTTTTCGAATCGTTCAACGAGTGGGTTGGGCATGGTCTCCTCTGCTGAATGAGGATTCATTCAGTCCGCGGGAGGCTAAACACCTGGGCGGACACGTCAAGGGCAACGCGAGGGCGGCAACGCGGAATCTGGCCCCGCCCCGCCCACTACCCCGCGAGACCGGCCACGATCCGCTCCGTCTCCACCCACAACCGCTCGGCCAGGCCGAGGTCCTGCCCCTCGGCGGTGCTCGTCGCGACGTTGACGTCGGCGAGGTACTCGCCGCGCAGCGCCGCCGCCCCGGGGTGGACGGCCGCCCAGGTCTGCGTGGCCGCGCCCTGGGGGATCGACTTGAGGAACAGGGGCTCCGCCGCCGCCCACACCGCGCGCATGGCGCCGGGCATGTGCCGGGTGAGGTTGGTGGCGATCACCCCGGGGTGCACCGCGTTGGCGGTCTGGCCCGGGGGCAAACGCCTCGCGAGCGCGCGGGCAAACAGCAAGTTGGCCAGCTTGGAGCGACCGTAGGCCGTCCAGGGGGCGTAGGACTTCGACGAGTCCAGGTTGTCGAAGTCGATGCCTCCCGGCGGCGCCTGGCGGTGCGCGGCGCTGCTGAGCACCACCACCCGCCCGTCGGCGTCGAGCCGGTCCAGCAAGCCGGTCACGAGGACGAAGTGTCCCACGTGGTTGGTGAAGAACTGCAGCTCCAGCCCGTGTCGCAACTGTCGCTCGGGCAGGGCCATGATCCCCGCGTTGGCGACGATGCCCGCCAGCGGCGCCCCGTCGCGCACCGCCGCCACCGCCGCGCGCACGCTGGACGGCTCCGAGAGTTCGCAGGCCACGCCCCGGGACGCGCCGCCTAGCTTGGCCGCCGCCGCGTCGGCCTTGGCCTGGTCGCGCGCCGCGCACAGCACGGTGGCGCCGCGCAGCGCCAGCACCCGCGCCGTCTCCTCGCCGATGCCCGAGTTGGCCCCGGTCACCAGGTACGCCCGCCCCGAGAGGTCCAGCCCCGCCGACACCTCCTCCGCCGTGGAGCCGTAGCCAAACCCGCTCGGCCCCTTGCCCTTGAACATCGATACCAGCGACATCGTGACCTCCGGGGCCGGGGGCTATCCCACCGACCCCCTCCCCTGCCCTCGCAAGCCCAGGAGCCGCGCCGCGTTGTCGTGCAAGACCGCCCGCCGCAGCGCCTCGTTGCCCTCGGTGGCCACCAGCACCTTCGCGATGCCGAT
>CAYHRZ010000698.1:0-2592 GCA_964359125.1 uncultured Klebsiella sp.
ACAGCCTCCGCTTCGGCCGGCTCGACCATCCCAAGACGCGCACCCTCGTGCACGGCGTCGTGGCGGGCATCGGTGGCTACGGCAACTGCATGGGCATCCCCACCGTGGGTGGGGAAACCCGGTTCGACGAGAGTTACGACGGGAACTGCCTCGTCAACGCGTTCTGCGCGGGCGTGGTCCAACGGGATCGCATCTTCCTCGGGACGGTGGGCAGCCCCGGCAACAAGGTGTTCTACGTCGGCGCCGGCACCGGTCGCGACGGCATCCACGGCGCCACCATGGCCAGCGCCAGCTTCGACGACGACAGCGACGAGAAGCGGCCCACGGTGCAGGTGGGCGATCCCTTCCAGGAGAAGTTGCTGCTGGAGGCCTGCCTCGAGTTGATGTCGATGGACGTGCTCGTCGGCATTCAGGACATGGGTGCTGCGGGGCTCACCTCGTCGAGCGTGGAGATGGCGGGGCGCGCGGGGGCGGGGCTCCTGCTGGCCCTGGACCAGGTGCCCACCCGAGAGGCGGGGATGACCCCGTACGAGTTGTGTTTGTCCGAGAGCCAGGAGCGGATGCTGCTGGTGATCAAGCCGGGCCACGAGGCCACCGTGTTCTCGGTGTTCGAAAAGTGGGACCTCCGCTGCGCGGAAGTGGGCACGGTCACGGGCGACGGGACGTGGCGTTGCACCTGGCACGGCGACGAGGTGGCGGCGATCCCGGTGGCGATCCTCACCGACGCCGCGCCAAAGTACCAGCGGCCCATGTCGCCGCGGCCAGCGCCGCCGCCGGTGCCCGACGACCTCGTTCCCACCGATGCCACGGCGGCCCTGCTCACGCTGCTGGCGCACCCCGACGTGTGCGACAAGCGGTGGATCTGGCGGCAGTACGACCACCAGGTGGGCACCGACACCGAGATCGGTCCCGGGCTCGACGCGGCGCTGGTGCGGCTGAAGGGCACGGACAAGCACCTCGCTTTCGTCTGCGACAGCAACGGGCACCACGTGTTTGCGGACCCCCGGGTGGGGACGGCCGGCCAGGTGGCGGAGTGCGTGCGCAACCTCGCCTGCGTGGGCGCCACCGCCATCGGCCTCAGCGACTGCATGAACTTCGGCAACCCGCAGCGCCCGGAGGTGATGTGGGAGTTCTCCGAGGCCGTCGACGGCATGGCGGAGGCCTGCCGGGAACTCGACGTGCCGGTCGTCAGCGGCAACGTCTCGCTCTACAACGAGACGGGCGAGACCGCGATCTTACCCACGCCGGGACTCGCCATGGTGGGCCTGCTCGAGGGGGAGCGGCCCCCGGTCCGTGGCCGCTGGACGGCCGGGAAGCGCGTCGCGCTGCTCGGAGCCCCGTCGGCCACGCACCTCGGTGCGAGCCTGTACCTGCGGGCCATCCACGGGCTGCGCGGCGTGGGCTCGCCGCCGCCAGTCGACTACGACGTGGAGCGGAGGCTCGGGCGCGCGCTCCGGGCGCTGGTCAACGGCGGCGTGGTGGAGGTGGCGCACGACCTGGCAGACGGCGGTCTCGCCGTGGCGCTGGCCGAGTGCGCCCTCGACGTGGGCGCCACGCTCTCGCTGGCCGACGGCTCGGCGGCGGCGCTCTTCGGCGAGGACCACGGGCGGGCGCTGGTGGCCTACGAACCCTCACGCCAAGCCGAGGTGCAGCGCGCCTGCGCCGAGGCCGGCGTGGAGTTCCACGCGCTGGGTCTCACCGGCGGCGACCGACTGGTGCTGCTCGCCGGTGGACCGGCCGTCGACGTCGAGGTGGCCTCGCTGCGCTCCGCCTGGGGCGACACCTTCCCGGCCTGGGTGGACGGCTCGCCTTGAAGGGGTCGCTTCAACACGAGTGCGGCGTGTTTGCCGTAGTCGGGGATCCCGACGCCGCCAGGATTACCTACCTGGGCCTCCACGCCTTGCAGCACCGCGGTCAGGACGGGGCAGGGATCGTGTCGCGACAGGAAGCGGACCTCAAGGAAGCGCGGGGCCTGGGGCTGGTCCACGAGGTCTTCGACGAGGCGGCGCTCCGCTCCTTGCCGGGCGATGCCGCGATCGGGCACGTCCGCTATGGCACGGCAGGCGGCCACACGGCGGCGAACGTGCAACCGTTCGTGGCCCGTTGGCGGGGCGGGCAGTTGGCGATTTGCCACAACGGCACGCTCACGAACGCGGGCCAAGTGCGGGCGGAGTTGGAGGGCGAGGGAGCGATCTTCACCCGGAGTTCCGACACGGAAGTGCTCCTGCACCTCGTGGCGCGCAGCGACCAGCGCACGCTGGTGAACCGGCTGGTCGACGCGCTGGGCCGGGTGGAGGGTGCCTGGTGCGTGCTGGCGCTCAGCGGCGACAAGGTGGTCGCGGCCAGGGACCCCTGGGGGTTCCGCCCGTTGGTCCTGGGTCGGCGGGGCGAGGCGTGGATCGTTGCCAGCGAGACCTGCGCCATCGACTTCGTCCAGGGCACCGTCGTCCGGGAGATCGAGCCCGGGGAGATGGTGATCCTCGACGAGGAGGGCCTCACCTCGATCAGGCCCTTCCCGCGCAAGCCCCGGCGGGCTTGCATCTTCGAGCACGTGTACTTCGCCCGTCCTGACAGCGTGTTGTTCGGTCGCGA
>CAYHRZ010000699.1:0-2574 GCA_964359125.1 uncultured Klebsiella sp.
GCCGATGGTACTGCAGCCTCACCGCTGTGGGAGAGTAGGTAGCTGCCGGCCTTCACACCGCTCCTCGTGAGCGGGCCGCCCCCGTCGAGTCCTCACGGACTCCGGGGGCGGTTTCTTTTTTGGCGGCGCTTTTGCGGCCCAGGCGGCCTCGTCGGGGGCGCGGGTGGGACGCGCCGGTGATAAACTCGCGGCGCGCGGAGAGTCGCATGTTCCTCACCCTGGTTGCAGTCCTCCTTGGTTGCGTCGAGAACAACCTGGTCTCGCCCGGCAGCTACGAGGCCCAGTACAACCCGCCGGACCTGGGCATGGAAACCCAGGTCGACAACATCACGCAGGTCACCGTGCCGGCCGTCGACGTGTTGTGGGTGATCGACAACTCGGGGTCGATGTCGGAAGAGCAGAGCAACCTGCGCGACAACTTCGACGATTTCATGCGGTATTTCACCGACTCGGGTCTGGACTACCACGTGGGCGTGGTCAGCACGGACATGGACGACCGCAACGAGAGCGGCCAACTCATCCAGGACGACAGCAAGCGGGATCGGTACATCGACACCTCCTACAACGGGCAAGACGCGGTCAACAGCTTCAAGGAGCGTGCAAACCTTGGTATCCGTGGTTCGTCCAACGAGTGTGGTCGCGACGCTGCCTTTGCCGCGCTCACCGAGCCGCTGGTCAACGGCGTCAACAAGGGCTTCTACCGGGACGACGCGGTGCTGTCGATCATCGTGATCTCCGACGAGCGCGACTGGTCGCGCGACGTGTCGCGGCAGGAGTTCGCCAACTGGATGACGGCGCTCAAGCCGGAGGACGACATGACCTGGTTCTCGGCCATCGTCGGCCCCAACGGCGGGTGCTCCTCGCGCAACGGCAACGCGGAGGAAGGAACGGACTACCTCCGCCTCGTCGAGACCATCGGCGGCATCTCCTACTCCATCTGCGAAGAAGACTGGTCCAGCGTGCTCGAGGAGCTGGGCATGCAGGCCGCGGGGCTCAAGCGCGAGTTCTTCCTCTCGCTGGTCCCGGTGGAGGAGACGATCGAGGTGGTGGTCACCACCGACGGCGACGACGACAAGAAGAAGGACAACGAGTGGGTGTACGACCCCGCGCGCAACAGCATCACGTTCAACAGCTACGTGCCCGAGCCCCTGGCGGTGATCACCATCACCTACGACGTGCTGTCGTCGGCCAGCGGCGCCACCGAGGTCACCGACACCGCCTCCGTCGAGTAGGCAGGCGCCCCGCGGGGCCCCTCGGCGCCGCGCCGAGCGGTCCTACGGTCTCGCCCCGAGCGCCCGGAGCACGCGCCGGACCTCGTCGTGCCGCGGGTCGCCCTCGGGGAGGGCGCCGAGCAGGCGTCGAAAGTAGCCGGCAGCGCGCGCGCCGTCGCCGAGCGCGTTGGCCGCTAGCTGCCCCGCCTGCGACAGCGCCTCGTGGTGCCCGGGGACGGCGAGCAAGGCCCCGTCGAGCAGGGCCAGCGCGTCGAGCACCCGGCCGCCGTGGGCCCTGGCGATGGCGCGGTTGACGAGCGCCTCCGCCCGCAGCGCCGGGGCCGACGCGCTCGCCTCGGCGTTCATGGGTCGCATCGGGGCGCGCGTGCCCTTGAGCGCTCGCCCCACGTGGGACAACAGCGCCCGTGGCGACCAGGGCGTGCAGTAGACGACGGGGCGGACGAGCGTGGTGTCGACCGTGTCGCCTGGCCGAGCGTACAGGTGCGCCGCGGCCCCTGCCGGGTTCGCCTCTACCCAGCGCGCGAGCGGCGAGCCCGGGTACACCCTCGCCCCGCAGGCGTAGGCGAGCCCGAAGCCGTCGGGGAAAGCGCCGTCGACCTCTCTCGCCCGCTGCAGTGCGCGCGCGAGTGTGCCCTCGGTCTCGGCGGGGTGGGCGCCGAACAGCACCGACCCGCCGAGCACCCGGTAGCCGCGGCGCAGCCAGAGGTCTACCAGCCGGTCGACCTGGCGGAGGTTGGCGGGGCCGCCGCCGGCGCGGAGCACCGCGTCGTCGAGGTGCCCGAACTCGAAGGACAGGCCCGAGGGATCGATGCCGCAGGCCTCGAGCGCGTCGAGCAGCGCGTCGTCGACCGGCGCGGGCTGGATGTAGGTGGTGAAGTCGAGCGGCCCGCCGGGGACTGCGAGCCCCGCGCGACGGAGGCCGTCGAAGAGGGCGATGGCCGGTCCGGTGCCCCCCACGTTGACCTCGCTGCACGCGAGCCAGAAACGGCGGACACCGGCCTGTGCGAGCAGTCGCACCTCGGTGACCACGTCGTCGACCGCCCGGGGACGCACCAGGCCGCCGGTGAACGAGGGCTCCACGCAGAACGCACACCGCCGGTCGCAGCCGGTGGCGATCGAAACCGCCACCCGGGCGCCTCGCGTCACGGCGAGGCGGAGCCAGGTGCCGTCTCTCGGCGTTGGGCCGGGGACCGGTCGCCACGCCTCGGCGCCGGGGCGACGCGCCGCCAGCGGCGGGGGGGTGCGGTGCGCGGGGCCGGGGGTGCCCTTGTCCGCGGGGGCCGCGGGTGCGTGGACTGCCGCGTCGACGTCGACCACCCGCGGGGCGTCGGCCCAGCGCACC
>CAYHRZ010000700.1:0-2571 GCA_964359125.1 uncultured Klebsiella sp.
CCAGGGCTCTGCCCTCGCCGGGGTTTTGTCGCCTGGGGGCGCCGCTGGTCGACATTACCGCGTCCAGGGCTCTGCCCTACCCGGGGTTTTGTCGCCTGGGGCCTCTGTCGCCGGCGCCGGCCCTTGCCCGGGAAGCGCTCGGTGCCTACTCGGGCCGCCGTGCCGGTTTCCTCCCCTCTCGGCTGGCAGATCATCCTGCGGCTCGACGACCGCCGGGTGCTTGCCCCTTCGGCGACGTCGCGGCGTTCCCTCGCGCGGGCGGTGGCAGCCGTCGGCGAGGCGTTCGGCGTATATGCTTGGTGTGTGGCTGATAATCACCTACACGTTGCGGCCTTTGCACCCGCGAGCAGGCCGAGGAACTGGCGCGTCGCCTGCGGGTTTCGCCCCACCGCCGGCTGGAGTTGGGCGCCAAGTTCGAGCGGTCCCGCCTCACCCCCATCAACGACCAGGGGCACGCGCGAAACCTGCTGTTCTACGTGATCGGGCAGTCCGCCCACCACGGCGCGGCGCAGGACTTCGCCCACGAGGCCAACTGCATCCACGATCTGGTGGGCGCCCGGACCATCGGGCCGTGGTTGGCTGCACGGGTGCGCGAGCGCCTCCCGCGGGTGACGCGGGACCAGGTGCTGGCGCCGCTCGGCATCGACCGCTTCGACGAGCAACACGGACTCGACGTGGAGGCCACCTGCGCCGCGTTCGCGTTGTCGTCTCTCGCGGGCCGGTCGGCCGAGGTGGTGGCCGCACGCCGCGCCGCCGCGGCCGTCGCCGGGAGCACGCCTACCGAGGCCCTCGCCAGGGCGCTCGGTGTCGACGAACGAACGGCGCTCCGGTGCCGCCGGGCTCCCGTCGACGCCATCGCCGTCCGCGCGCTCCGGCGACAACTTGGGCTGCGGGTGGCGTTGTCGGCGGTCGGCACCTCGTCCCGCGCAGCGGGCGTCCGCGACGACGCCGTCTGCGACGGGGCGGGATTCACGTACAAACACTAGCACTGTCGCGACACTGACCCCGCCAGGTAACGCCGCCGGGATAACCCCGGGGCAGGAGCGCCCATGGCCCAGCCGGTGATCGCCGTCCCCCTCCGTACGCCCATCGGCCGCTTCGGTGGCGGCCTGTCCGAGGTGCGCCCCGACGACCTCGCGGCGCTGGTGATCCGCGAGGTGGTGGCCCGGTCCGGGATCGACCCGGCGCAGGTCGACGAGGTGATCCTCGGCAACGCCAACGGCGCCGGCGAAGACAACCGCAACGTGGCTCGGATGGCGTCGTTGCTCGCAGGGCTGCCGCCCTCGGTCCCGGCCTACAGCGTGAACCGGCTCTGCGCCTCGGGCCTGGAGGCGGTCAACAACGCGGCGCGGATGGTGCGCTGCGACGACGCCACGCTGGTGCTGGCCGGCGGCGTGGAGAGCATGTCCCGCGCCCCCTACGTGATGCCGCGGGGCAACACCATCGCCAAGTTTGGCAACTTCACGGCGTTCGACTCGTCGTTGGGCTGGCGATTCCCGAACCCCCGGATGGAGGCGATGTTTCCGCTGGAGGCCATGGGAGAGACGGCCGAGAACCTCGTCGAACGCCACGAGATCAGCCGTGCCGACCAGGACGCCTTCGCCGCCGAGTCACACCGCCGCGCCCTCGCGGCCGACTTCTCGGCGGAGATCGTGAGCGTGCCGCGTGCCAAGGAGCCGCCGCTGGACCGCGACGAGGGCCCCCGGGCCGACAGCACGGCCGAGTCGCTGGCGCGCCTTCGACCGGCGTTCCGCAAGGGGGGTAGCGTCACCGCCGGCAACTCGTCCACGCTCAACGACGGCGCGGCGGCGATGCTGGTCACCACGCCCGAGCGGGCGGCGGCGCTGGGTCTGCGTCCCCTGGCCCGCGTGCTCGGCAGCGCGTCGGCCGGCGTGGACCCCCGGGTGATGGGCATCGGGCCGGTGCCCGCCGTGGAGAAACTGCTGGGCCGCGCGGGGCTCGGGGCCGCCGACGTGGATCTCTGGGAACTCAACGAGGCCTTCGCCGCCCAGTCGTTGGCCGTGATTCGCTCGCTGTCGCTGGATCCCGCCCGCGTCAACGTCAAAGGGGGCGCCATCGCGCTGGGGCACCCGCTGGGCATGTCGGGCGCGCGGATCGTTGCCACCCTGCTCAACACCATGCGCGAACGCAATGCCCGCTACGGCGTCGCCACCCTCTGCGTGGGCGTGGGTCAGGGCGTCGCCACCCTCTTCGAGAACCTGGAGGCCTGATGCTCGTCCACCGCCAAGACATCGAACGGATCGCTGTCCTCACGCTGAACAACCCACCGGCCAACGGCTACAGCTACGCGATGCACCAGGCGCTCGACGCGGCGGTGTGCGACATCCGCATGTCGCCCGACATCGACGTGGTGATCGTCCGGGGTTCGGGCGACAAGTTCTTCTGCGCCGGGGCGGACATCGCCTACTTGCAGTCGATCGACGCAGTGACGAAGTACCACTTCTGCCTCCACGCCAACGAGACGCTGCTGCGCATCGAGAACACCCCCAAGTTGTTCATCGCGGCGCTGAACGGCCACTGCGTGGGCGGCGGGCTGGAGATCGCGTTGGC
>CAYHRZ010000701.1:0-2570 GCA_964359125.1 uncultured Klebsiella sp.
CGACCACCCCGCGGGTGTCGTAGCCCCGGTCGGACAGCGCCTCGGCGAGAGTCCGGGCGCCGTCGTCGAGCTTCCAACCGTTGCGGACGACGCCGTGGCGGTGCCCGTCCTCGCCGGTGAACACGGCGGCGTGGGACGACAGCGTGGTGGGGGCGTGGGCGAGCGCCAGGTCGAAGCGGGCCCCGCGCGCCGCGAGGGCGTCGACGTGGGGCGTGACCGGGAGGTCGGCGTGTCCCCCGCCCAGGCTGCTCCAGAGGCCGCGTCCGTAGCTGTCGAGGGCGTCGGCGCGGGTGGTGTCGAGGCTGACCAGGAGGATGTCGGGACGAGGATCCGGCGGGGGCTCCGGTGTGCCGCCCGAGCAGGCCGCGAGGGCAAGCCACATGCGGCCGGAATATCCGGGAGGGCTGCCCGATGCTGATCCTCGTCTTCACTGCCTGCACCCCCAGCGACGGCGGCAAGCTCTTGGCCGCCGCCAGCGGGCACGCCGACACGGCCAGCCCCGACGACAGCGACGGCGACAGCGCTGTCGACGCCGATACCAGCCGCGACTCGGACCCGCCCGACGACACCGGCCCGCCGCCCGACGACGGCGAGATGCGGGGGATCTGGGTGGACCGCTGGACATACAGCAGCGCCGCCGACGTGGAGTCGATCATGGCCAACTCGGCTGCGGCCGGGTTCAACGCCGTGTTCTTTCAAGTGCGCGGCACGGCCGACGCCTACTACAGGTCCGAGTACGAGCCCTGGGCGTCGCGGCTGTCTGGCACGCTGGGGGTGGACCCTGGCTGGGATCCCCTGGGGGTGGCGGTGGAGAGCGGCCACGCCCACGGCCTCCAGGTGCACGCCTACATCAACGCCTTCCCCTTCTGGTCCGGCACGACGCCGCCCGCGGAGTCCACGCCCCGGCACGCGCTCTTGGAACACCCCGACTGGCTGGTCGCCGACGAGAGCGGCACGCCGATGGCGCTCAACAGCAGCTACGTGTGGATGAGCCCCGGCAACCCCGAGGTGCGCGAGCGCCTGGCCGACGTGTCGAGGGACATCGCGAACAAGTACGCCGTCGACGGCATCCACCTGGACCTAGTGCGGTACCCTGGTAGCGGGTACAGTTACGACGCGGTGAGCCGCGCCCTCTGGGACGGCTCCGACTACGCCGACTGGCAGCGCGACCGGGTGGTGGAGGCGGTGGCGGGGGTGTACGACGCGGTCGACGTGCCGGTCACGGCCGCCGTCTGGGGTATCTACGAGGACCAGTGGGGCTGGGGCAGCTCGGAGGGATACCACGACTACTACCAGGACAGTTACGCGTTCCTGGAGACGGGCGCCACCGACGCCAACATGCCGATGATCTACTGGGAAGTGCAGCCCAACATCGGCGACTACACCGACTTCACCACCCTGGTGCGGGAGTTCGTGGACCACGCCTACGGTCGGCACGTCTACGCGGGGCTCAACACCGAGTTGGGGCTCGACGCGGTCCTGGCCTGCGTGCAGAGTGCCCGCGACAACGGTGCCCGCGGCGTGGTGCTCTTCGACTACGGCGTGATGGCCGACGGCGGTTGGCTCGACGACTTCGGCGCCTCCGCCTTCGTCGAGAAGCGTGATCCCCCGCGGATGGACTGGCGTTGAGCGGTCGCGCCCCGCCGCGGCTACAGTGGCCGCGATGACCGCCGGGTGGCTCCTCGCCGTTGCCCTTGTCCGGGCCAGTGACGAGGTCGCGGGGGGCGAGGGGACCGGCGCACCGGCACCCGCGGGCGTCGGCCCCGAGCAGGTGACCCCGGGCGACGCCCCGCCGTCCCCGCAGGTGGAGCCCGCCGCCGTGACCCCCGATCCCGCTGTTGTGAGCCCCGATCCCGCCGTTGTGGCCCCGGAACCGCCCCCCGTGCTCCCGTCGCCGGCGCTGGAGACCGCCCCGCCCGCGCTCCCGGCTCGCGACCACCTCCGCGTGGTGGAGGGCGACCCCTGGACCATCGAGGACGAGGGGGGCCACCGCTACACCACCGTGCAGTTCGCGCGGCGCGTCGGCGACCGGGCCGGCCTCCGGCGACTCGAAGACCGGCAGGCCATGGCGCGGGTGGGGCAGGCGGGGGTGGCAATCGGGGGCGCCGCGCTGTTGCTGTCGGGGTTGATCGTGGTTTTCAGCAACGGGGGGGCGCCTTCGGTACTGGACTACCGGGTGGACCCCAGCGACTACTCGACGCAGGACGAGTACGACGCGGCGTCGGACTTCCAGCGGGAGCAGTACGACAAGGCCATCGACGCCTGGCAGGCGCAGAAGTTGGGTAGCGCCGCGTTCCTGCTGGGCGGCGGCGGCGTATTCCTGGCCACGGCTCCATTCGTGGGTCGCGATGCCTTCGAGGCGGAGGATCGTCCCCACTTGTTGTACGACCGCGCCGAGGCGGAGGCCTGGGTGGCCAAGGCCAACGAGCCCGCCCCTCCGCCGGCGGCGCCCGCGGCGGACCCCGCTCCTCCGGCCCCCGCGTCGGCAGAGGAGCACCCCCCGCCCGCGGCACTGCCGCCGACGGGCGAGGCCCCCGCGCCCGCCCTTCCCGCCGGCCCGGGCGACGAGG
>CAYHRZ010000702.1:0-2567 GCA_964359125.1 uncultured Klebsiella sp.
GTTCGGCGAGACGGACAACAGCGACCTCAGCGAGCAGGCCATCCAACTCGTGAGGATCCCCCAGTACACCGACGTGACGGTCCAGAGCGGCGGCAGCGTCACCGCAGCAGCGTGGGATGGGGAGACCGGCGGCATCGTGGCGTTCCGCGCCATGGGCGTCGTGACCGTCGAGAGCGGCGGCACCATCCTGGCCGACGAGATGGGGTACTGGGCCGGGGAGACGGGGACCGCCTACAACAACGACGGCTTCCAGGGCGAGTCGTACGCGGGGGAGGGCGACGGCAACCTGCCCCCCTCGGGCGGCTACTACGGCAACTGGGCGGCCGGCTACTACCAGAACAACTACGGCGGCGGCGGGGCGATGATCACCGGCGGCGGCGGCAACTACGGCGGCGGCGCCACCGAGGGCGCCTCGTGGACCGGCGGCAGTTACCCCGAGGCCGAGGCCGGCGACACCTACGGCGACGACGCCCTGTCGCAGGTCTTCCTCGGCAGTGGCGGCGCCGGCGTCTGGTACGGTGCCAGCTCCCCGGGTCCCGGCGGCGACGGGGCGGGGATCGTGTTCATCGCCGCCAACGAGGTGGTGGCCACGGACACCGCGTCGATCAGCGCCATCGGCGGGACCACGGCCTACTGGGCCACGGGGACGTGGACCTACGGGGCTGGCGGGGGCGCGGGTGGCACGATCTGGCTGGTGGCCGACACCCTGACCCTGCCCGCCGACAGCGTCGACGCCTCCGGCGGCTTCGGCGAGTCGACCCACACCCGCGTCGGCGGCGACGGCGGCTACGGGCGCGTGCGCCTCGACTACAACGTCATCAACGGCCTCGACAACGGCGCGGGCGGCGACGCAACGGAGGTGTCTGCGGCCAGCGAGCCCGACGCCGGCCACAGCGAGGCTCCCTAGGGCCCAGGGGTGGTCTAGGCCTTCTCCCTGCAATATGCTGCCCGGCAGATGGCGCAACAAATCCACCTGCAGCCGGGCGACTACCTCTTCCGGCAGGGCGACGAGGGCGGCTCGGCGTTCATCGTCGAGAGCGGCCGCCTGCGGATCGCCGCGCAGCGGCGGGGACAGGAGGTCACCCTCAACGAGCTGGGCGCGGGCGAGATGCTCGGCGAGCTTGCCCTGCTCGACACCGGCCCCCGGACGGCCAGCGCCGTCGCGGTCACCGCCTGCACGCTCACGGTCGTGACCAGCAGCCACATCGAGGAGCGCATCAACCGCGCTGAGCCGGTGCTCCGGCTCCTCCTGAAACAGGCCATGCGTCACCTGCGCCGGGAGATCCAGGACGCGTCGCTGCCCAACGAGTCCACCCCGCCGATGATCGAGCGCATTCGCCTCGAGACCGAGTTGGGCAACGCCATCGAGGGGGGCGAACTGGAGTTGTGGTACCAGCCCATCGTGAACCTCGAGCGGCGCTGCATCGCGGGCTTCGAGGCGCTGGTGCGGTGGCGCAGCCCCACCCGGGGCCTGGTGCCACCCGGCGACTTCATCCCGCTCGCGGAGGAGTGTGGCCTGGTCGTGCCGCTGGGGGAGTGGGTGCTCAAGGAGGCCTGCCGGAGCCTGGCCGACCTCGGGCCGCTGGCGGACACCCACTACGTCTGCGTGAACGTCTCCGGACGCCAGTTGGAGCAGCCGGGCTTCGCGCGGCTGGTGAGCGACACGCTGTCGCGGACCGGGGTGCCGCCGAGCCGCCTGCACCTCGAAGCCACCGAGGGCGTGCTCATCAGCAGCGCCCAGGCCCGGGCCGCACTGCACCAGTGCAAGGACATAGGCGTCATGCTGTTGCTCGACGACTTCGGCACCGGCTACAGCTCGCTGGCGTACCTCAACCAGCTCCCCTTCGACGCGATCAAGATCGACCGGGGGTTCGCCGCCAAGATGACGGAGGAGGGCGACGGTCGACAACTGGTCGTCGCGATGCTCGGCCTCGCCCGGATGCTGGGGCGGGGGGTGATCATGGAGGGCATCGAGACCGCGGCCCAGCGGGACGCCCTGCGCGCGCTCGGGGGCGAGGTCTGCCAGGGGTACTTCTTCTGCCGGCCGCTACCCCTCCGTCAACTCCGCGAGGTGCTGGCCTCGGGGGGACTCCAAGCCGACTGGGGCTGAACGGCGGGCGGCCCGCGCCGCCTCGCGCAGCGCTTCCGCCGCGGCGCCGTCGCCCAGGCGTACGTCGACCCGGGCGACCTCCACCACCAACCCGGCTCTCGCCGCCTCGGCGCGCGCCCGCACCCATGCCCGGCGCGCGGCACCCGTTCTCCCCTTCGCCGCGGCAAGGTCGCCCGCGGCCGTCCAAGCCGCCGCACGCCCCACGGGCGCCATGCGCGCGAAGCCCCGGAGCGCGCCCAGGGCACCGTGGACCTGCTCCAGGCAGGGTGCGAGCTGGTGCGCCGCCAGCAGAGCCTCGAAACTCGCGGCCAGGGGCCAGAACTGGAACCAGGTCGTGGGCGGCGAGAGGCGAGCGAGGGCCAGCGCCTGCCGGGCATGCGCCGCTGCGTCGAGCGGGCGAGCGGTAAACACGCAGCAGACCCCATCTTGATGGCCCCCCACGCGCCGGGTGAGGCTT
>CAYHRZ010000703.1:0-2566 GCA_964359125.1 uncultured Klebsiella sp.
CTCGGTGAGCGGCACCGGCTGCGCGCCACCGATGTTGTAGACCGCGTAGCCCTGGGCCTGGTCCAGCGCGGCAAGCAGGCCCGCCACCGCGTCGTCGACGTAGGTGTAGTCGCGGAGCGACGAGCCATCGCCATACACGGTGACGGGGCGACCCGCCAGGATGGCGCGCGCAAACTTGGCGATCGCCATCCCTGGACGCTGCCCGGGCCCGTACACCGTGAACAGCCGACAGGCGCTGACGTCGAGGCCGCTGGCGGCGCAGAACAACTCCGCCGCGCGCTTGCTGGCCGCGTAGGGCGAGGCCGGGCGGTCGGCTGCGTCGGTCTCCCGCGAGGGACCACCCGTGACGCCGTAGACCGACGAGGACGACGCGAAGACCATCCGCGAGACGCCGGACGTTCGCATCGCGTGCAAGAGCGTGATCGTCGCGCCCACGTTGTTGCGCCCGTAGGCCTCGGGATCCGCGATCGACTCCCTGACCCCTGCCCGAGCCGCGAGGTGCGCCACCGCGTCGATGCCCCGGAGCGCCTCGCCCACCACCCCGGGGTCGCAGCAGTCGCCTCGGAGCAGCTCGACCCCAGCGGGCGCGTGCTTGAGCGCGGGGTCGTAGGCGTCGTCGAAGTTGTCGATCACCCGCACGCGGTCGCCACGCGCCAAGAGCGTGGCCGCGAGCCGTCGCCCGATGAAGCCCGCGCCGCCGGTGACCAGGACGTGCATCGGCGCAGCGGCTATCGCGCAGGGGCTCGACGTGGGCCGCTCCGCCCCTCCGAGGGCGCAGGCGGGGCGCGGCCGCGCGGACCCGGGCTCCCCACCTGCACCGGCAAACCTCGACTTCTTGGCGGCACGGCGCTTGCCATAGCCCTTCCAATGCTACTCATCTCCCTTGCCCTCGCGCAGGATGTTGACTTCCGCGACGCGCTGACCTCGGGCACCAGCGCCACCACCGTGTACGGCGGCACCTTCACCGGCGCCGGGTGGCGGGTGGACGACGAGAACTCCCGCCTTTACTGGGACCTCGGCACCCAGTTGGAGCGAGGCACCGTCGCCTTCACCACCGACGACATCACCTTCGACAATCTCACCGGCGACAACAACGAGTTCATCCAGCTCTTCGACAGCGGTGACAAGTGGTCGTGCAGCCGCGCGGTGACGGTGCGCGTGTACGGCAGTGACGACGGCTCATCCTGGGGCGACATCAAGCTCAAGACCTGGGACAACACCTCCGGGCTGTTCTCCGAGGCTCGGGGCGGCGTGCAGGTGTGGGACGGCGAGCCCCACACCTGGACCGTGACCTGGGACAGCAGCACCGCCACGCTGCAGCGCGACGGCGTGGAGATCATCGCGCTCGACGTGACCGGCCAGGACCTGCGGGTGGGCACGCTGTGGCTGCCGCTGAACACCTGGGACTACGGCTACAGCCACCCCATCGGCTCGGTGTACTCAAACCTCTCGGTCGTGGGCTACGAGCCCGGCGACGATGACGGCGGCGACGACCCGGTCGAGCCCTCCGACGGCGGCCGCGCGCCCGTGCAGGACGCCGGGGTCCTCGAGTCGCTCCCGGACACCGCGTACGGCCTCACCGACGACCTGCCCGTGGAGGCGGACATCGAGCTGTCGTACTTGACCTGGGATCTCTCGGACGTCCCGGGGACGATCACCGAGGCGACGCTCACCCTGCACGCCCAGTCCGACGACCATGCCAACGGGGACGGGGGCCTGCTCTACGTCGTGGGCGACACCGCGTGGGACGAAGCGTCGCTGACGTGGAACAACCGCCCGCCGCTCGGAGCCGTCGTTGGCAGCTTCCCCGCGGTCGTGGCCAACGACAGCGTCAGCTTCGACGTCAGTGCCCACGTGGCGGCAGGGACGCTGGTGTCCTTCGCCATCGGTGACGGCGGCGACAACGGCGCGCACTTCTGGTCCCGGGAGGGAGGAAACCCACCCTCGCTGCGCTTCGAGTCCTACGGGGACGACGGGGGCGCGGGCGAGCAACCGGGGGAAGACGGGGATGAGGAGGGCGACGACGACGACGCGGGCGACAGCCCCGGGGACGAGGGGGTACCCGACGGGGACGACACCGCGACCGGCGGCCCCCCGGGCACGGCAGCCGCGTTGGCCGCTGGCGGCTGCGGCTGCTCGGCCCGGCCCGGCGTGGCAACGGCGGTGGGGTGGTTGCTCGGCTTCGCCCTAGCGGTGGGGCGTCGGCGCTAGCAGAGGCAGCGGCCAGTACGACGCGTCTCTGCCACTACCGAAGCGCCCGGAAGCGCTCGAACAAGTCCGTCTGCCGCGAACGCAGCGAAACCTCGCGACCCTCGACCCACGCCCGCGACATTACCGTTCGGGGCTGGAGGGGGTCGCCCAGGGCCACGGCGAGGGTGGCCGACTCGCCCACCGCCAGCCTCCCGACCGGCACCGGCCACACCGCCCGGGCATTGAAGCCGCAGGCGGCGGCGATCGCCGCCCCGTATGGCAGGCCGTAGGCGACGGCGATCACCGCCTCGACACCCATCTCGCGGAGCTGGTGGGCGCCGCCGTGGCGGAGCACGATGTTGACCCCGGCGGCGTG
>CAYHRZ010000704.1:0-2556 GCA_964359125.1 uncultured Klebsiella sp.
GCCCACTTCCACCGCCCGGAACTGGACCACCACGGCCTTCTTGCCGTCGCCGAGGGCATCGACCCGGATGCTGCCACCGTGGCGGTTGACGAGGTCCACGGCGAGGCCGAGGCCGCGCCCGATGAAGCGGCTGCGGATCATGGCGTTGCTCAGCATACCCGGTGCGTCGTCGACCACCGCGATCTCGGCGAGCAAGTGGCCCGTCACGTCGTCCTCCGTGTGCGACAGCTCCACCGACAGGCCCCGCGCACCCGCGGCAAGGGCGTTGCGCAACAGGTTTACGATGATGTCGTCGAGGTCCGGGCGGAACATGCGCAGCGCGAGGGGGCCCCCGGTGACGGCCAGGTCCGGCAACCCCCCCGCCGCGAAGCCGTGTTCCGCCGCCACCCGGCCGTAGGCCGCGAAGACCAGGTCCTCGTCGACCGAGAGCACGCAGATCCGCTGGACGTGTTGCCCTAGACTCGCGTAGACGTCTTCGTTCACCGCCTGAGCCAGGGCCTCGAGTTCCGCCGGTTGCGGCCGCCGTAATCGCTGGAGGCGACGCAGCGAGGCCCGGAGCTTGCCCAGGTCCGGGTCGCGGTCCACGTCCAGGCGAAACCCGTGCCCCCGGGCGAGGGCCACCAGGGCCACTAGGTACGCCTCGGCCCGCTCCACCACCGCCGGCAGTGCCGTCATGAAGGCCTGCCAGGACGCGTCGTCGCCCTCGCGCAGGGCACGGGCCACCTCCGGTAGGACGGTGATGTTGTGCTTGATCACCTCGTGTCGGATGCCGGACAACAGCCGAGCCGCCTCGTGCCAGGATCCCGGCGCGGCCTCGAGCACGTCCACCAGCGTCCGGCCGCCGCGCCGCCGCCACCACCAGGCCACGGGGAGGGCGCCCAACAACGCGGCCGCGCCCAACACCACCGCGCGGATGCCTCGCGAGCGTCGATGGGCCTCGTCGCGCAGCGACCGGGCAGCCTCGCGGTAGGGCGAGGTGGCGCCGGCCACGGCCTCGTAGGCCGCCACTTCCGTGCCCACCGTCGTCCAGTCCCCCACCTCGCGGGCCATCGTCGCCAGGAGGTAGTGCGCGTCGGCGTCACCGAGGTCGGCCGCCTCGCGCAGCGCGGCCCGCCGCTCGTCGAGGGTGGTGGCCAGGAGCGCGAGGTTGTGCCAGTTGTCCGGCTGGTCGGGATCGAGGGCCAGCGACGCCCGCCAGGCGACAAGGGCGCCCGCCTGGTCGCCGGCGTCGACGAGGAGCCGCGCCCGCTCGTTGTGTAGCCGCGGGCTTCGCGGCTCGGCCACCAGCGCAAGGTCGATCTCGGCCAGCGCCTCCGCGCTCCGACCGCGCTCGCGGAGCGCGACCGCCAACCGCCAGTGCCGGAGCGCCTCGGGGCTCGATGGCGGGAGCACAGCTGGCCCCGGGTCGACCGCCGGGGGCGCCGTCCGCGAGAGGGCCGCGAGTCGCGCCTGCGCGTCGGCGGTCCACGGTCCGGAGGGGTCGGCGGCGACCACCGCCCTGAACGAGACGGCGGCGGCCTCGAACTCGCCCGCCGCCTGCTGCACCACGCCCAGTCGGTACCGCAGCGCCGCGTCGCCCGGGCGCAATCGGCACCCAGCCTCGAGCTCGGCGAGGGCCTCGGTGTCCCGCCGCCCGCCGTAGGCCTGGTGCAAAAGCATGCCCAGGCGGGCGCGGTGGGTGGCATCGTCGGGGGCCAGCCGCCGGGCCACCCGGGCCTCGGTCTCGGCCTCGTTCCACCGCCCCGCCGCCGCGAGGGCGTCGGCGTAGCGGCCGTGAGCCGCGCTACTCGACGGCGCCTGGGCCACCAGGGCGCGCGCCCCGGCGAGGGCGTCGTCGACGCGGCCGTCGGCGAGGGCAGCGTCGATCGCGGCCGCCTCGGGCACCAGCCGCCCCGGCAGCGGCTCGTCGCGCCCGAGGTCGACGAGGTTCGCCTCTGCCTCCAGCTGGGCCTGCTCTACGCGCGCGCGCAGCGCTCCCGCCGCCGCGCCCTCGGGGAAGCTCGCGAGGTAGTCCTCGGCCATGGCAAGGGCCACGGGCGCGCGGTTGCTGTCGGCGAGCAGCGCGTCGGCGAGCGCTACGAGGGTGTCGGCGTCGGGCTCGGCCCCGCCGTTGAGCGCCAGGTACGTTTCCCAGGCTTCGATCGCCGCCGGGAGGTTGGCCGCGACGAGCAATCGTGACTCGTGGAGGTACGGCACCGGGTCGCCGAGGCGGGCGGCCTGGGCCTGGCGCCACAGGGCGAGCGCCTCGTCGGGCCGCGAGGCCTCCAGGAGGGTGGCCAGCGCCACCAGCACGTCGGGATCCGCCGGGCCCTGGCGGTACACCGCCTCGGCGGCGTCGACCTGTCCCTGGGCCTCCATCGCCCGGCCCAGGCCCAGGCAGGCGGGCACGAACGTGGGGTCGTTCTGCACCACCAGCCGGTAAAAGTTCGCGGCGCTATCGAAGCGACCCGCCAACTCCTCGGCCTCCGCCCGCGCGTAGAACTGACGAGCCACCGGGTGCAGCGCGTCGAGCGGCATCCGGTCGTTCTGGCGGCGGCTCCAGAGGACGAGGAGCGT
>CAYHRZ010000705.1:0-2537 GCA_964359125.1 uncultured Klebsiella sp.
CGCCCGCGGACCGGGTGGCCTCGAAGGCGATCTCCGGGTCGACGGGGTGCCCACGGGGCCCCTCTTCGGCGCCAAGATGCGGTGGCCACGCGGCGTGGCCCGCGCCCTGGAGGAGGGGGTGCTCCGCGCCGAGGCCCTGCCCGAGGAGGCGTTGGAGCGGGTGGCCCACGTGATCGCCGGCGACCGCCGGCCGCTGTGGGTGGTGCCGCGCGAGCCCAAAATAGGGCACGCGGACGACGGGTTCATCGTCCGCGTGTTGCTACCGCCGGGCTCGTACGCCACGGCGCTCTTGCAGGAACTGCTCTAGTTCGCGTTGGGCACGGGGCCCTTGCCCATCTTCACGCCGTGCGCCACGATGGTGGAGCAACGCTTGCCGAAGATCGGCGGGCCGAACTTGCCGGCGGTGAGGCCGTCGCTGGTGGTGTGGGAGCGGTACGCCGCGAGGTGCGTGGCCTCGGGCATCTTGTCGAGCGCCTCGTAGAGCGCACGGCCCTCCTCCGGGTTGCCGACCATCAGCGCGCCGAGCAGGGCGCTGAGCGGGTCGCTGGCGCCGCCGGCGCTGGCGCCCGACTTGTCGACGAAGAGGTGGCCGAAGTCGATGCCGAAGACGTACGTGCCGCAGGCCTCGGCACTGGTCTCGCCGAGGACGGTGTAGTCGACGCTGGCGAAGCGCGAGCCGCTGGGGCCGAAGCCGGGCGCCGCGTGGTTCTTGTAGGAGCAGCCGCCGAGGACCGCGAGAGCGGCGACGGCGAGGGCGATGTTGCGCATGGAGAAACCTCGGGAGGGAGAAAGGGCCCGGCCTGCTAACGCGGCGGCCGGCGTGGGCAAGGTGAGGCCGGGGGCGGTAGAACGGCGGGTCCGGCGATAGGGTGGGTCGAGGTGAGCCGATGTTGTTGACCGTCCTGTTCGCGAGCCTGGCCCACGCCACCGAGGTGGGCACCGAGCGAAAAGTTGGCGTCGGCGGCGAGGTCGGGAACGGTATCCTTGGACTGACCGGCAAGTACTGGTTCAGTCCCACCGTCGGGGTCAGCGCGGGGCTGGGGAACTTCGGCACGCTCCAGCAGCTCCGCCTGGACTTCGAGATGGACATCTTCACCGTGCGCGACGAAGGCTTCGGCCGCTTCGACCTCTTCTGGCTCGCGGGGATCGACACCGGGGTGTACGTGCTGCCCGGCCTGGCCTCCGCGCGGTTCGGCTTCGGCGCCGGCGTGGGGCTGGACCTCAAGTTCCACGACGCCCCCGTCGACGCCTTCGTGCACGCTGGGCTCGGCGTGTTCCCGGTGGAGTACTGCAAGACCACCACCAGCCTCACCTGCCTGCTCGCGCCCCGCGGTGGCGTGGGGGCGAGGTACTACTTCTAGGCAGCGTCACCCCCGATGCCAGCATGGCCGCGCCCTCCATGGCGCTTGGCGGCGTGGGTAGCTTTCGTCCGCTGCCGACGCCGTCGGCGCGGCGCCGGCGGGGCCCCTGACAACGCATCCGAGCAAGCCAGGGAGAGGTTGCCGCCGCGAACCCCGAGGCGGCACCTGGATGGCGCGCGGCCGGCGCGCGGGGAACGGCTCCACAGGCCCGGCCGGGGGCCAGCAAGCGGCCCCTCCGCGCGCGGAGGCCGCACGGCGGCCAGCCGACGCGGCGTGGCCCAGGGCAGCGGGTCCACGTCGGTGCCGTCCAACCGGGGCGGGGCGGCACCCGGTGCGGGCGTGTCCAGCGTGCTCGCCGCCGCCCGTGGCCGGGGCGGGGGCGGGATCGGGGGCGGGGGTTAACACAATACGTGTCGCGACACTACTGACACAACGCGACCCAGACCCGAGGCCTCACCCGGGTTGTGACACCAAATCGGCCCGCCGGGCGACCAATGCGCCACCAGGCGCGAGGTCTGACCCCGGTTGTGACACCAAATCGACCCGCCCCGCGACGAAAGTGCCACCAGACCCGAGGTCTCACCCGGGTTGTGTCGGGGGAACGTCGTGAGCGACGAGTACCCCTGGGACCGGCCGGCCCCGGGCGGCCGACGCGGGCGACGCGAACGCCGCCGCTGCCGGCGACACACCTGGGTCGAGCAGCGCCACCGGTGACGACGGCTGCTGGGTCACCAGGCGGGCCGGGGCGCCATGACACGAGCGGGGAGTTCGAGTCGGCGGGCACCCGGCGGCGTCCTCGCGCGGGTGGCGATCCACCGGGGATCGGCGGCCCAGCGCGCGCCGCGCGCCGTCGCAACCGAGTCGCGACAGCGACGCAATGCAAAAGTTCGTCGCGACATATACTCGCGTGAATCAGCCCACGACCTCCCCCCAGTTTCGCGCCCACCCTGCCGCGCCGACCGTCGCGAGACGACCCGCAGCCAGCCCCCCTGCTGTCGGCAGGCTCGCGGGGTCAGCTGCGGGCACGGCGCCTGCGGTGGATGGCGAACCCGGGGAGGCGCTCCCTCGGCGCCACCCGGGCGCGTATCTGGCCTGAGAATGGCGTCTTTCGCCCTAATAGACTGGAATATGCTGATACGAGTGCCCTAGTCGTAGCCGACGAAAATTTGTCCAGTA
>CAYHRZ010000706.1:0-2527 GCA_964359125.1 uncultured Klebsiella sp.
ATGAGCGTGAACCGCGCATGAGCGACATCCGCCTGGTGGGGCTGACGAAGGCATTCGGCAAGCAGGAAGTTCTCCGCGGGCTGGACCTCGAGATCCCGTTCGGGAAGATCACCGTGATCATCGGGCGCTCGGGCACGGGGAAGTCGGTCCTGCTCAAGCAGCTCATGGGCCTCTTGCGGCCCGACGCGGGCAGCATCTTCATCGGCGAACAGGACATCACCCGCTTGCCCGAGTCGCAGTTCCGGCGGGTGCGCAACCGCTTCGGGATGGTCTTCCAGAACGCCGCCCTGTTCGACAGCATGACCGTCTACGACAACGTCGCCTTCCCCCTCCGCGAGCACACGCGGCTGCGGGAGAAGGAGATCCGCGTGCAGGTGGAGGCGGTGCTCGCCAGCGTGGGACTCTCGGACGCGGGCGAGAAGGACCCCCACCAGTTGTCGGGCGGCATGCGCAAGCGGGTGGCCGTGGCGCGGGCGCTCGTGCGCAAGCCCGAGTTCTTGCTCTACGACGAGCCCACCACGGGGCTGGACCCGATCATGACGGCGCACGTCGACGAGTTGATCCGGCACACCCAGGACACCTCGCCGGGGCTCACCTCGGTGGTGATCAGCCACGACATGGAGGCCACCCTCCGCATCGCCGACAAGGTGGCGATGATGTTCGAGGGACGGGTGATCTTCGAGGGCGTTCCCGAGGAGTTCCGGCGAACCGAGAACCCGGTGGTCCGGCAGTTCGTCGAGGGACGGCTCGACGGGCCGATCCGGGTCTAGGGCGTTGCCTACCAGAGCGCCGTGGGCAGCCCCGTGGCGAAGGCCTCGATGTAGGCGAGGCAGGCCGACTCGTTGCTGCTGGCGCACCGCACCTCGTCCTTGCCGTCGATGCCGGTCCACGCGATGAGGTTCACCTGCGGCGGCGCGCCCGGGCCGGACACCTTCACGCGGTAGCCCGCCACGTCCTTGCCGCCGACGTTCAACCGGGTGTCGCCCGCCTCCACCGTGAGTGCCGGGTTCGCGCGCGCACGGGCGGTGGCGGCCTCGATCTCGTCGCGCTCGACGACTTCGATGCGGTGGTGGCGAACGCTGGCGTCGCGACACGAGACGTCGGTCATGCCGGCCTGCCGCGCGTACTGGCAGCCCGACAGCGGCCCGGTGGCGACCTCGGCGGGGTCGTGGCTACCGACGGCGAGGATCTGCACCGCGTGTTCGCCGCCGTCGGCGATGAAGGTGGGGATGCTGGTGCCCGTGCCCGACACGGTTCCCTTCCACAACACCTCGGGCTTGGGGCCCGCCGGGTCCCGGGTGACCGCGAAATCAAGCACGATCTCGGCAGGCCCGAAGCGCTGGAGGGCGAGGTCCAGGCGCACCTCCTTGCCGTGGTCGTCGAGCAAAAGCGACGGGAGCCGACCAGCCGAGGCCCGGGCGAATGTCGTCTCCCAGGACTGGTCGTCGTAGTTCACGGCGATGGTGATGTCTTCAGCGGCGGCCGCGAGCACGAGGGCGAGCATCGGGCGGGCCTATCCCAGGACGCGGCGCGGGCGGGGAGGTGGCGGCGGGTCATCAGAATCGAACTGACCGGGCGGCCCCTTCCGGGGCGCCCCGACCGGTTTTGAAGACCGGGGCCGGCACCAGCGCGGCAAGACCCGCCGCGGGCAGTCTAGCTCGGCAGGGTGCCGATGTCGGCGAGGCCGTCGCGGCCCAGCACGCACCGGAGGTCCTCGTGCACGTAGATCATCTCCTCGAAGGCCGCCGCGTGGGTGCCGTCGGAGAGCACGGGGCGCACCGCGAACATGCCGTCCATGCGGACGGGGTGCAGCCGGTGCAGCCTGTTCCTGGGCAAGAGCGTGGCGAGGTGGGCTGACTTCGGGAATCCCCGGCCGAGCAGGCCCTCGCGGGGCAGGACGCGGTGGCCCACGGCGCTGTCGTTGACCAGGGTGAGGCGGTTGTTGACCGCCCATGCGGCCGCGAAAACGAAGATCTCGCCGCAGGTCTTCCAGCGGCTGGCGTAGCCGCAGGCCGCGCGGACGCACTCCCGGGCCTCGCGGAGCACGTGCGGCTCTGGGTCGGCACCGAACGCCCGGGTGACGCCTACGTCGCCATAGGCCTCGGCCGTGCCCGGGCCGAGGTCGATGCTCACCAGGCTCCCCGCCTCGACCGCCTGCCCCTTCGTGGGGAGTCGCAGGCCGCCGCGCGCGATCGCCGACCCCACGGCGACTTCCGGGGGGTGGTACCACGTGGAGAAACCGTGCTCGCCGAGCCGAGTTTCCGCCAGTTCGACGATGTCGCGGGCGTACATCCCGCTCTCCAGCCGGCCCACCACGTCGGCGAGCATCGTAATCGCGCGCCGCTGGGCGTCGTCGAAGGCGGCGACGACGGGCGGGAGGTCGGGTGGGGACATGCCTGCGGCGCTTAACGCGCGCTACTTCTTCTGCGGCCTCGCGTCGACGACGAAGGGCGTCCAGTCGGGGTAGAGCGCGCCGCCGTCGTAGAGCAGGTGGTAGGTGAGGTAGGTCGACAACACCCGCTTGATG
>CAYHRZ010000707.1:0-2524 GCA_964359125.1 uncultured Klebsiella sp.
GGGGGGGTGGGGCCCGGCGGACCCGCCCCCGACGACCTGGGGGTGGTGGGCCCCACGCCCCTTGCCCCCCGGCGCCGACCGGCCGCGGCCGGGGAGCCGGAACACCTTCCCGGAGGGTGTGCCGGGCGGCACGGCGATGGTGGTGCTGCCGTCGAGGGTGGGGACGAGGAGTTCGCAGCCCAGGACAGCTTCGGCGAAGGTGACGGGCACCTCGCAGAGCAGGTCGGCCCCGCGACGGCGGAAGAGGGCGTGGTCGTCGACGTTGACGAGGACCAGGAGGTCTCCTGCCGGGCCGGGCACCCCTCCTGGCACACCGGGGCCGTCGTTTCCCTTCCCCCGGAGCTTGAGCTTCTGCCCGGTGGACACGCCGGCCGGCACCTTCACCTTGAGGCTCTCCTCGGTGAGGCTGCGCGTCTCGCCGCGGCACCGCTCGCACTTCGCCGCCGGGGTGTAGCCCTTGCCCGCGCAGAAGGCGCAGTCGTTGCGCAGGAACCGGCGCGTCGCGGCGCGGCCCGTGCCCTTGCAGTGCGTACACGGGGTGCGCCCCTCGCGGGCGTCGCCGGTGGCGGCGCAGTCGCGACAGCTCACGACTCGTTGGATGCTGATGGTGCGCTCCACGCCCCGCGCGGCCTCCTCCAGGCTCAGCGTCAGCGTGTAGCGGATGTCGTCGCCCCGGTCGCCCGGTCGCTTCCGGCCGAACAGTCCGCCGAGGGCGTCGAGCAGGATCTCGTTGAGTTCCTCGGGCCGGGGCGGCCGGCCGTCGTGGGTGAACAGCGGTCCCATGCGGTCGTACCGGGCCCGCTTCTCGGGGTCGCCGAGCACGTCCCAGGCCTCCGCGATCTCCCGGAAGCGCCGCTCCGCCTCCGCGTCGCCGGGGTTGCGATCGGGGTGCCAGCGCAGCGCGAGCGCGCGAAAGGCCTTCTTGACGTCGTCGGGGCCGGCCGTGCGGGAAATCCCCAGGATCGCGTAGTAGTCGAGTCGCGCCATCTCGGGCGACAACTATCCCGGGAGAGGCAGGACCTACCCGCCCTCGTCGTCGACGACGTCGTCTTCGATCGACAACGTGGGGCCCGACGACAGCGCGGGCCCGCCGCCGCCGTACCCGCCGGGGTCCTGGCGCGCCGCCGCGTAGATGGCTTCGGACAGGCGTTGGGCCGAGAGGGACAGCGTCTCGCGCGCGCGCGAAAGTGCCTCGCCGTCCTGACTCTCCAGCACCGCCTCGGCTCGACTCACCGCCTCGCGAATCGCGACGGCATCGTGCTCCGGCACCAACTCCGCGTACTCCTCGAGGCTCCGGCGGGTGGTGTAGATCAGGCCGTCGAGTTGGTTTCGCGACTCCGCCACCACCCGGCGCTGCTTGTCGCGCGCCCGGTGCGTCTCGGCGTCGGCGATCATCTGGTCGATCTCGTCGCCGCTGAGGCCCGAGTTCGAGACGATGCGCGTGCTTTGGCTGCGACCGGTGCCCTTGTCCTTGGCGTGGACGTGCAGGATGCCGTTGCTGTCGAGTTCGAAGATCACCTCGATCTCTGGCACACCGCGCGGCGCTGGCGGCAACCCGTGCAACTCGAGGATGCCCAGCGACTTGTTGTCGGCCGACATCTCGCGTTCGCCCTGGAGGATGTGGACGCGCACCATGTCCTGGTTGTCCTGCGCGGTCGTGAACACCTTGTTCTTGCGACACGGGATCGTCGTGTTGCGGGTGATGATCGGCTCGAAGGTGCCGCCCGCCGTCTCGATGCCCAGCGAGAGCGGGGTGACGTCGAGCAAGAGCACGTCCTTGACCTCGCCCTTGAGCACGCTGGCCTGGATCGCCGCGCCCACCGCCACGACCTCGTCGGGATTGACGCCCCGCTCGGGCTCCATGCCGAAGATCTCGGTGACCTTCTCCTGCACGCGCGGCATGCGGGTCATGCCGCCCACCAGCAAGACCGCGTTGAGGTCCCCCGGCCGCATGCGGGCGTCGCGCAGCGCAGCGAGACAGGGCTGCTCCAAGCGGTCGATGAGGTCGGCCACCAGGCCCTCGAGGCGGGCCCGGGACAGGCTCGACATCAAGTGCATCGGGCCCTGGGCGGTGACGGCGATGAACGGGAGGTGGATCTCGGTCTCGGTGACGCTGGAGAGCTCGTGCTTGGCCTTCTCCGCCGCCTCGCGGATGCGTTGCAGGGCCACCGCGTCGCCGCTGAGGTCGGTGCCCGTCTCGGCCCGGAACGCCTCGAGCAGGTGCTGGACGATCCGGCTGTCGAAGTCTTCGCCGCCGAGGAAGGTGTCGCCGTTGGTCGAGCGCACCTCGAACACGCCGTTGTCGATCTCGAGGATCGAGACGTCGAAGGTACCGCCGCCGAGGTCGAAGACCGCCACTCGCTCGTGGCCGGTCTTGCCGAGGCCGTAGGCCAGTGCGGCCGCCGTTGGCTCGTTGATGATCCGGAGCACTTCCAGCCCCGCGATCTTCCCGGCGTCGCGGGTGGCGGCCCGCTGTGCGTCGTTGAAGTACGCGGGGACAGTAATGACAGCCAAGGTGCCTTGC
>CAYHRZ010000708.1:0-2524 GCA_964359125.1 uncultured Klebsiella sp.
AAGTACCCGGCGGTGCAGGTCGCCGGGTCGCAGTCGTCGTCCTTGCCGTTGAAGCGGACCTCGGTGGCACCGGGGTACACCTCGGCGTCGTTGTCGTCGCAGTCATGGTCGACGTCGAAGCCGTCGCCGTCCGCGTCGACCGCGCCCTCCGGGGCGGTGTCGGCCGGTTTTGGGTCGTCGACGGGACAGGCGAGGAGGGCGAGCAGCAACAAGGGGACTCCCACTGGGCGCGCGAAGCCTAGCCGCCCTCGAGCATCATCGAGTAGGCGGCGTGCAGGTCCTTGGCGTCTTCCCGGCTCGGGTCCAGCTCGATGGCCGCCTCCAAGACGAACAGCGCCCGCGCGAGTTGCTCGCGCTTCTCGTAGGCGCGGGCCATGGCCACCATGTCGTCGACCCCGCGCATGGCCTCGACGGGCACCGCCGGGTGCCGACGGAGCTCCTGGAAATTCCGGGTGCTCGTTTCTTTGTGTAGGTTCCGCGGCGCGCTGAACTCCACCAGCAGGTTGTCGTCGGTGTTGAGCGGCACGTTGCCGACGAACTCCAGCAACTCGTCGCGGCTGAAGAGCCAGGTGCTCAACAGCAAGTACGGGTCGGTGAGCTCGATGGTGTCCATGTCGGCTTCGAGGGTCGGCGTCCGCGTGCGCAAGGACTCGAAGGCGTCGAGACTCAAGGGCAGGGGACGGTCGCTGCCCACCATCACCAGGTCCGCGTCTTCGATGGTGGCGAACACGTGGACGTACGGGAATACCGTCGCGAACGTCTTCATCACTGCCTTGAGGTCGCGGTTGTACATCCCGTACATCTGGACCCACTGCGCCCACACGCCGCCCGGGGCCAGGCGCGCCTTGCCCATCTCGAAGAAGTCGAGGGTGAAGAGGTTCGAGACGCCGGTGAGCCAGGGGTTCGACGGCTCGCACACGATGACGTCGTAGGTGCCGGGCGCGGTGAGCAGGAGCTGGTTCCGACCGTCGTTCGCCAGCAGTTTCACGCGCGGGTCGTCGAGGGCGTCGTGGTTCCAGGGGCGGAAGAACTCGGTAGCCTCGGCGGTGCGCGGCTCGATTTCCACCACGTCGATGGTCTGCAACTCGGGGTGCAACGTCGCGGCGCCCAGCGTGATGCCACTGGCCAGGCCGATCACCACGGCGCTGCGGGCGTCGGTGCCGGTGAACGCGAAGGGGAGGTGCGCCACGAGGATCTGGGTGGGCATGTCGGTGCTGGACGAGGCGTCGATCTTCCCGTTGTTGGCCAGCCAGATGTTCTGGGTCTTCTTGTTGCGTGCCACCGTCACCACCGTGGACAGTCCCTCGGCGTAGTACAGCATGTCGTAGCGATCGATCATGTCGCGCTCGATCTCCGCTTGCGTCGGCTCCGTGAGGTTGTCGACGTACTTGTAGACGCCGGTGGTCATCAACATCGGCTCCCACGGGGGCGCCATGCGCACGACGAATACGCCGAGGCTCGCTGCGATCACACCGGCCAGGATGCTGTAAGCCGGCGCGCGGTTGGTCGGTCGCGACAACGTACCGACCAGGGCGGCCAGCAAGTTTACGCCGATGCACAACAGGACGGTGCCGGTGACCGACAGCCAGGGCAACAGGATGAAGCCAGCCGAGAAGGCGCCGAGCAGGCACCCGAGGGTGTTGAACGCGTACACCCGTCCCACCACGTGGGAGAGGTCGCGCCCGCGGACGGCCGCGACCAGCATCGGGAAGGTCGCGCCCATGAACAACGCCGGCGGCGCCATCACGGCCATCGCGATCAGGCACTTCGTGGGCCACAGGAGGGTGTCGGCCATGGGCTCGATGGCGAAGTAGGCCTTGACGAAGGTGAGCGGGAGCCACCGCCAGCGAAACATCGCGCCGAAGGTCAAAAGTGCCACCGCCAGTTGGGCCACCACCACGCCGATCCACGCCCGGTCGCGCCGAGCCAGCCGGTCGGCCAGCGGGCCTGCCCCCTCCCCGCCGATGGCGATGCCCACGAGAAACGCCAGCAACATGACGGTGAAGGCGTAGGTCGAGGCACCGAGGACGAGGGTGAGCAGGCGGAACCACGCCACCTCGAGGGCCAGGGATGAGAAACCGGCCAGTGCGGCCACCAGCAACCACGGGGCGGCGGAGGCGACCGGGCCGGGCGCTGCCGCGGTGGTCGGCGCGCCTTCGCTGGCCCCCGGGCTGGGCGTGACCTCGCCGGGCTCGGTCGGCGCGGGCGTGCCGGCCCCCGCCATCCGACGCTCCAGCGCCATGGCGCCATCGACCCGCCAGGCCACGGCCGCCAGGGCGAAGTTGACCGCGGCGGCGAGGAGCGTCGTCCCGGTCACCCCGAGGCCGGGCAGGAGGAAGAACCCTGCCAGCCACGTGCCGACCACCGCCCCGAAGGTGTTGACGGCGTAGAGCCGGCCCGCCGAGGCGGCGCGGCCGGCGGAGACCGGCAGGCGGACCAGCAAGGGCAGCGTGGCCCCCATCGCCGCCGTGGGGGCGAGCAACAACAGGCCGAGCAGGAAGAACTGGAAGACGCCGAAGCTCAC
>CAYHRZ010000709.1:0-2523 GCA_964359125.1 uncultured Klebsiella sp.
TGTCTTCGAACTCCACCCGGCCGCGGATCAGCAGGCTGCCTCGGCCCGTCTCGTAGGCGTCGCGGATCCCCGCGCGCCCGCAGATGATGCCGTACGTCGGGAAGTCGGGCCCCTGGATGTAGGCCATCAGCTCCATCGAGGTGACCATCGGGTTGTCGATCATGGCCACGCAGCCGTCGATCACCTCGCCGAGGTTGTGCGGCGGGATCTTCGTGGCCATGCCCACCGCGATGCCCTCGGACCCGTTCACCAGCAGGTGGGGGAAGGCCGCCGGGAGCACGTCGGGCTCCTCGTGGGCGCCGTCGTAGTTGGGGCCGAAGTCGACGGTTTCTTTGTCGATGTCGGCCAGCAGTTCCTCGGCCAGGGCCGTCATGCGACACTCGGTGTACCGGTAGGCCGCCGCGTTGTCGCCGTCGACGCTGCCGAAGTTGCCCTGCCCGTCGACCAGGAGGTAGCGGAGGTTCCAGGGCTGGGCCATGCGGACGAGGGCGTCGTAGACCGCGCTGTCGCCGTGGGGGTGGTACTTCTTGAGCACCTCGCCGACGACGCCGGCACACTTGCTGTAACGACGGTTGCTGAGCAGGCCCTCGCGGAACATGGCGTAGAGGATGCGCCGGTGCACCGGCTTGAGCCCGTCGCGCACGTCGGGGAGGGCGCGTCCGATGATCACCGACATGGAGTAGTCGAGGTACGACGAGCGCATCTCGTCTTCGATCTGTACCTTGACGAGATTGCGGGCGATGGGATCCATTCAGCGGTTCCGGAAGCCCCGGCATCTAACCCGCCGGGGGTCGCGGCACCCCATGAATGGCCGTCCTCGCCGCGCGTAGCTACGAGGCCTCCATGAAGCCCCTCCACGCCGCGCTCGTCTTCGCCGGAGTCGGCACGGCCCTCGTCGCCGGCCTCGCCGCCTACGCGCTCACGCTGGCGCCCCCTGGGCAGATCGAGGGCACGACCGCGCCGCCCAAGCTGCAGGGAGCGGTCTCCGGACCGGCCCTGTCGATGCCGCGCGCGCAGCCCTGTTTGTCGGGGCCGAGCGACGTCGGGGAGCTCGACGAGATGACGATGGCGGGCTCGGCGGGTCTCGACGCGGACCAGGTTCAGGGCACGATGCGCGGCTTCTTGCCGAAGGCGCTGGACTGCTTCCGCGACTCGCGGTCCGGCACGCTCAGCGTGGAGATCGACGTCGCGTGCAGCGGCCGGGTCACGAGCGCCCAGGTCCTCGACGACGGCGGCCTCGACAGCGAGGTGGCCCGCTGCGTCACCGAGCGCCTCGCCTACGCGCCCTTCCCCGCCCACGACATGCCGGACGGGTTCTCCTTCGAGTACCCCGTCCGCTACACGGCGCCCTAGGACGGGATAACCGGCGGGGATGCTGATCCTTGCCCTGTTGTTGGCCTGCGTCCCCAAGAAAGACTTCGACGCCCTCACCACCGAGCTCGCCACCGAGAAGGCGGCCCACGTAGAGACGAACGAGAAGAAGTCGCGCGTCGAGACCGACCTGGCCGCCGAGGTGGCGAAGGTCGAGGCCCTTCGCGCGAAGGAGGCCGAATTGGCCGCCGACCTCGACGGGGCGCGGAAACAACTCGACAGCGAGCGCGGGCAGTGGGAGAAGGAGAAAGCGGGGCTGGTGAGCGACAAGTCGAAGCTCAAGGCTTCCGTGGCGGAGATGGAGGGGGCGCTGCGCGAGGCGGCCGAGCGCCGCGGCCAGGCCGAGGCGCGGGTGAAGGAGTTCAAGGACCTGCTCGCCCGCTTCCAGAAGCTCATCGACGCCGGGCAGCTCAAGGTGAAGATCGTCGACGGGCGCATGGTGGTGGTGCTCGCCACCGACATCCTCTTCGCCTCGGGCAAGGCCGACTTGTCCGACGCCGGAAAGACGTCGTTGGCGCAGGTGGGCTCGGTGCTGGCCTCCATCACCGACCGCAGTTTCCAGGTGGAGGGGCACACCGACAACGTCCCCATTCAAACCGACAAGTTCCCTTCGAACTGGGAGTTGGCGAGCGCCCGGTCCATCCTGGTGGTCAAGACGCTGGTGGCCGCTGGCGTGCCGGCCACGCGGATCAGCGCCGCGAGCTTCGCCGAGAACCACCCCGTGGGCGACAACAGCACCCTCGACGGGCGGGTGGCCAACCGGCGCATCGAGATCGTGGTCGTGCCTGACTTGTCGCAACTGCCCGGCTTCGACGAGCTCAAGGCGACGTCGCAGTAGGCCGCGAGCGGTCACCTGGGCGCCCCCGGGTTGACGCATCCGCCGCGCGTGCCTACCCGAGCGCGCGGAGAACCCACCCATGGCCGACACCCTACCCTTCCAAGCCGAGGTCAAGCAGCTGCTGGACCTCGTCGTCCACAGCCTCTACTCCGACCGCGAGATCTTCCTCCGCGAGCTGGTGAGCAACGCCTCCGACGCGCTGGACCGCGCGCGCTTGATGGGGCTCACCCGCAACGACCTGACCCCGGCCGAGGGCGACCCGCGCGTGGAGATCGAGGTGGATCGCGACCGCGGCGTGCTGGTCGTGCGCGACC
>CAYHRZ010000710.1:0-2512 GCA_964359125.1 uncultured Klebsiella sp.
GGCCGGTGGCCTCGAGCACGCCGAGGATCCCGAGCACGCCGCGCTCCAACCCCAGCATCTGCTCGTCGTAAACGGCGTTGAGCGCCGCCGTCGCCTCCACCGGGCGCTCGGCCAGGGCCGTCTCGATCTGGGCGTCCTGGACGCCAGGGTCCGGCTCGTCGAGGTCGCAGGGCGCGGGGCCGCTGAGGAAAGCTCCCCGGTCCACCGGCGCGACCCAGTAGGGGGCGTGCATGTCCATCGGCTGCAGGTGCACGAACAGCCTCTGCCCTTCGTTCTCGGTGAGGATCGCCTCGAACTCGTCGACCATCGCGAGCAGGTTGGGCGTCGTGGTGTCCTTGGCCACGTCCACGCGGCGAGTGAACCCGCCTGCGAGGTTGCCGGCCGTGCTGAGGAAGTTGTTGCCGGTGATCACCTGGGCATCCCAGCCCGCCCCGACCGCCAACTCCGCCACCGAGGGCACCAGCAGGCGGGTTGCGCCCGGCGCCGCCTCGGTTCGGCGGACGCCGTTGATCCAAGGCGGGGCGCCGGAGAAGAGCGCCGCCGTCGAAGGCAAGGTGGCGGACCCTGCGGTCGTCAGCCCGTCGACCAGGATCCAGCGGCTGGCGTCCAGGAAGGACAGGGTCTGGCGCTGGTAGCCGAAGGGACCCACGTGGTCGCGGCGGAGCGTGTCGACGTGGATGTACACCACGTCGACGTCGTGGAGCGCGGGCAGACCGAGGGGACCGGCGGGCCTCCCCGGCACGGAGGCGTAGGCCACCGAGGCATGAGGCGCCTCCCCTCCGGTCTCGAACTCCCCGGCGGGCGAGCCGGGTTCCACGCAGGCGACCAATATCGTCCACATGGGGCGAAGTGTCGCAGGCCCGCCACGGCTTGTCAAGACCACCGGCGACGTGGCGGCGCAGCAACGCAGAATCCCCGCGCGCCCCTTGCCAGGGCCAACGCCGTGGGCCAAAGTGCCCAGATGCTCACGCTCCTCGGTCTGTTGCCCCTCGCCGTCGCCGACTCCTCGGGCCAGACGGGCCGCTCCACCAGCGGCTGTTCCTGTCACGCGGCCAGCGCCGACGCCACCACCACGGCCTCGTTCTCCACGTCGTCGACCACCGTGGCCCCTGGCGACAGTGTGTCGGTGAGTTTCATCGTCTCGACTACCAGCAGCACGCGCACGGCGGCCGGCCTCGATGTCAGTGCCACGGGGGGCAGCCTCGCCGCGGGGACCAACAACCAGTTGAGCGCCGGTGAAATCACCCATTCTCGGGCCGAGTCGATGTCGTCGGGCGCGGCCACCTTCGACTTCTCGTGGACTGCCCCCGCCAGCGAGGGCACCTACACGCTGCGCGGCATGGGAAACGCCGTCAACAACAACGGCCGCGACTCGGGCGACGGCTGGAACAGCGCAACGAGTGTCACGATCACCGTCGACGACGGCTGCGACGACGGCGACGGCGACGGCTACGAGGCCTGCGACGACGGCAGCGGCACCGACTGCGACGACGGCGACAGCGACGTGTACCCCGGGGCCGCCGAGTACTGTGGCACCACCGACCACGACTGCGACGGCCTCACCGACGAGGCCACCTCGCTCGACGCCACCGAGTACTTTGGCGACGACGACGGCGATGGCTACGGGGATCCATTCGCCTCGTCCTACAGTTGCATCGCGGTGAGCGGCGCGGTGACCGACGACACCGACTGCCACGACGGCGACGCCTACGCCTACCCCGGGGCTCCCGAGTACTGCGACTACGGCGACGACTGCGACACCGGCACGACCAGCCGCCTCGACGCCGAGACCTGGTACCAGGACGCCGACGGCGACGGCTACGGCGGCAGCACCACCACCACCCTGGCCTGCTCGTTACCCAGTGGCTACAGCAGCGACAGCACCGACTGCGACGACACCTCGGTGCTGGTGAACCCAGGCGCCGCAGAGACGTGCAACGGTCGCGACGACGACTGCGACGGCGACGCCGACGGCGATGCCGACGACCGCGCCACCTACTACGCGGATGTCGACAGCGACGGCTACGGCAACGCGAGCGACAGCACGCTGAGCTGCGACACCCCCGTGGGGTATGTCAGTAACGCGAGTGACTGCGACGACAGCAGCAGCCTGTTCAACCCGGGCGCCACGGAGGCCTGCGACGACCCCACCGACTACAACTGCGACGGCTCGGTGGCCTACGACGACGACGACGGCGACGGCTACGCCGCGTGCCTGGAGTGCGACGACGGCAACGCCGCCACCAACCCCGGCGCCACGGAATCTGCAACGGGGTCGACGACGACTGCGACGGCACCGTCGACAACGACGACGCCGCCGACGCCACCACCTGGTACGCCGACGGCGACGGCGACGGCTACGGCGACGGCGGCACGACGACGATTGCCTGCAACCAACCGAGCGGCTTCGTGTCCGACGACCGTGACTGCGACGACAGTAGCGCCAACACTTTCCCGGGCGCCCCGGAGACCTGCGACGGTGACGACGACGACTGCGACGGCACCGCCGACA
>CAYHRZ010000711.1:0-2505 GCA_964359125.1 uncultured Klebsiella sp.
CTCGAGATCTGCAACGGCATCGACGACGACTGCGACGGCGACACCGACGAGGCCGACGCCGCCGACGCCACCGACTGGTACGCCGACACCGACGTCGACGGCTACGGGGACCCCGCCATCGCGAGCACCGCCTGCGACCAGCCCGCGGGCATGGTCGACAACGACGACGACTGCGACGACAGCACCGGCGCGGTGTCACCCGGCGCCACCGAGGCGTGCAACGGCGTCGACGACGACTGCGACGGCAACGTCGACGAGAGCGGAGCCACCGGGGAAACCACCTGGTACCTGGACTACGACGGCGACGGCGCGGGCGGCGGCCGCTACACCTCCACTAGTTGCGACGCCCCGGCGGGCTACGTGGCCAGCTCCGACGACTGTGACGACACCGACAGCGCCGTGTACCCGGGCGCCACCGAGACCTGCGACGGGGAGGACAACGACTGTGACGGCGACGTCGACGAGGGGCTCAGCACCACCACCTGGTACGCCGACACCGACGGCGACGGGTTTGGCGACAGCGGCGACACCGTGGACGAGTGCACCACCCCGGCCGGGTACGTTTCGGACGGGACCGACTGCGACGACGGCGACGACACGGTGTACCCGGGCGCGGCCGAGCTCTGCGACGGGATCGACAACGACTGCGACGGGTCGGTCGACGACGGCGTGCTCGGCACCTCGTCGGCCTGTCCCGCCGAGGACTGCACCGAGATCCTCGACAGCGACCCCTCGGCCACCAGCGGCACCTACTACCTCGACGCGGGTGCCTACGTGTGTGACATGGACACGGACGGTGGCGGCTGGACCGAGGTGAAAGACGCGCTCACCGTCTATGGCACCGGCTACGACACCACCTACTACAACTCCGAGGGCTTCACGTGGACCGAGGTGTTGTTCGCCTACAACTCCGGCAGCGTCCACGCCCACTGCACGTACCCGACGGACCTCACCGGCTGCAACAACCTCGGCTTCCAGTTTGCCAGCGAGAGCTGGGGCGTGCCCCTGAACTGGGGCTCCAGCATCTGTGGCATGGCCACCACCAGCTACACGTCGAACACCAACTACGTGGGTGGCTACGACTTCGTCATCGACCGCGGCAGCAGCACCGATACCATCCGCCTCGGCACGCTGGAGGCCATCTCGTCCTGCACGACGAGTGACAACCCCGGGACCGCCTACGTCGATGTGCGCGTGCGGCGGTAGGGCCGCGCCCGGACATGTCCGTGGTCGCGTCCGCCCCAGCGCGCCGCCCTCTCCCCTCGCCCGCTTGCGGGAGAGGGGCCGGGGGAGAGGGCCGGGCGCAGGCTGGCTACTGGATCTTCCCCGCCTCAACCGGGTGGTAACCGTCACGTTGCCGCCAGGCCTGGTACTCCTCCGGGTAGCCTGTGCCCCCCTGGATGTAGTAGTCCCGGTAGGCGTTGTGCACACACATGGAGATGGCGCCGGCGTCGTTGACGGTGTGGAAGGAGCAGTTGTCGACTCGGTCGTGGTCGAGCCGCGTTCGATCCTGGAAGTTCTGCATGAAGAAGCTCAGCTTCCGCACCTTCCCCCGCGCCTTGACGATCGCGGGCAGGTTCTCCGCCACCCGCTTGCCCCAGTACTTCAGGCCCGGCGCCAGGTAGCCCCGTTTCGCGGCGGCCTCGAGCACCTGTCCCACGGCGCGGCGGGGCCGGGTCCGGTCCAGGTACACGTCGTCGAACACCTTGAGCATGTCTTGCAGCACCGCTGGGTCGTCGAAGAGATCCACCACCGTGTCGCCCTTGCCAATCACCCCGGCGTAGCCGATGCGGTGACACTTCGGATGCCCGAAGAGCACGTTCTCCCACGATAGTTTGAGGCCGAGGGCCTCGTCGATGGTGCCACCCACGGTGTCGAGGGAGATGGTTTGTTTGCGGGCGCGGGTGAGGCCGCGGCCGGTGTCGGCCTGCAACTGGAAGCTGGCCATGCCCACCACGTCGGCGTGTTGAGTGTAGAACTTCACCAGCGCCGGGACTTCCTCGAAGTTACGGGCGAACACCGTCTGGTTGAAAATGACGTTGAGGCCCAGACCCCGCGCCCGTTCGATGTATTCCTCGCGCACGGCGGAGAGCGCCACTTCCGAGGTGAATCCCTTGCGCTTCTCGGTGAGGTCCACGTGGAAGGCCACGTCGACCAGGCCCACCTCCTTCAGCCGTGTCAGCAACTCGCGGGTGGCGTGAACGCCGTTGGTAAACAGCGACGGCACCATCTTTAGTTCGGCCACGCGACGCACCACGCGCACCAGCTCGTCGTGGTTGCGCAGCGTGGGGTCGCCGCCGGTGATCTGCACGTTGGTGCCCACGCCGTACTGGTCGCGGATCACGCCCACGCGGTGCATGATCGTCTCGAGGGGGATGTCGGGGGTGCTCTCCGAGTTCTCGGAGAGGTAGCAGATGGAACAATCGAGGTTGCAACGCTGGGTGACCTCCAGCGCCACGCAGCCGATGGTGCGCTTGGTGCCCAGCACCTGCTGCGGCAGGCGGA